>DPSB01000108.1 GCA_003537495.1 Cytophagales bacterium
CCAAACCCTGCAGAAACTATCACCGTCTTCTTCTCTCCCCTCATAAATTTTTGCAATCGTTCCGGCAGTTCAACTTTAGTTTCTAATGTTGCCTCTACCACATCCGCAAACTTGGCCGGGTGTGCGGTCTCTAAAAAGATTCCAGTATAATCAGGTTTTGATTTTAAAAACTGTTTTAAGCCGAGGTACCCAACGGCTCCATGTGGATCCATGATATAACCCGTGCTATCATATAATTGTAACATTGCTTCCCTGGTTTCCGCGTCTGTGAAAGTAAAACCAGTAATCAGTTCTGTTAACGATTTGAAATCGTGCTGGAACAAATCCAACATCCGTACAAAGTTGCTGGGGTTACCTACATCCATTGCATTGCTGATGGTTTGAACAGAAGGCCGCGGATAAAACTTTTCAGTCTTCAAATACTCCGGCACCACATCATTTGCATTGGTGGCTGCTACGAAGTTGGCAATCGGTAAACCCATGCGTTTTGCTAAAAGACCCGCGGTCAGATTTCCAAAGTTTCCACTGGGCACTGCAAACACTACATCTTTTTTTGTTTTGAGTTGCGCATACGCCCTGAAATAATAAAATGACTGAGGAATTAATCGAGCAATGTTAATCGAGTTGGCAGAAGTAAGAAAAAATTTCTGTTTCAAGTCAGCATCCAAAAATGCTTGCTTTACCAACCGCTGGCAATCATCAAACGTTCCGTTTACTTCCAGCGCAGTAATGTTTCCACCTAAGGTGGTAAATTGCTTTTCCTGCGCCACACTTACTTTGCCGGATGGATATAACACAACTACACGAGTACCCGGCACATTCAGAAATGCATTCGCAACTGCACTGCCCGTATCTCCGGAAGTAGCAACCAGAATAGTGATTTCACGATCTTGTTCTTTGGCAAAGTAGCCTAACAACCCCGCCAGAAACCGCGCACCAAAATCCTTGAAGGCCAAGGTAGGTCCATGAAATAATTCCAGCGAAAAGACATTGGATTCCACTTCAACCAAAGGCGAATCAAAGGCCAACGTGTGTTCGACAATTTTCTGAAGTTGGGTTTCGGGTAAATCGTTACCCAACATAGCGCGTGCTACTTCAAAGCCAATCTGTTGAAACGACAAATCCGGCAGCGATTGAATAAGGGATTGATCTAATACAGGAATATGTTCTGGCATGTATAAACCATTATCAGGTGCAAGCCCTTGTATTACGGCCGTGCGTAAATCAACTCTGTGGTTTTTATTATTGGTGCTGTAAAATTTCATAACTAATTCATAACTGGTATACAAATCGCCACAAAGGCACGAAGACACTAACCTCGACATCTTTTAATTTTTTCGTGACTTAGTGCCTTAGTGGCAAAGTTTTGAGAATTATCTATCTATAACATACGCTCCCCGCTGGTTTACTTTCGAAACAAATACATCTGCACTCAGCTGCCTTTTTTCAAATTCATGTTGAACGGCCTTGGCAACCGTATTCGCTTTTTCTAAAGTTTCGGTTAACGCAAATACTGTTGGACCGGAACCTGAAATCCCAAAACCCAACGCGCCCGCATCAACGGCAACCTTACGCATCACATCAAAGCCTGGAATAAAAGCAGCCCGGATGGGTTCTGCAATTACATCCTTCAACGAGCGACCGATCAAACCATAGTCAGGTTTGGTCAATCCCAACATGAGCCCCGCTATGTTACCACTTTGCGTGATGGTATCCTTTAACGAAACAGAATGCCGTAATACCTTCCGGGAGTCTTCAGTTTTCAATTCCAGATGCGGATGAATAAGCGTACAGTATAAATTTTCGGTTGCATTCACACGAATAACATCAAGCGGATTATAATCGCGTACCAACACAAAGCCACCTAATAACGAGGGCGCTACATTATCGGCATGAGCCGAACCACAGGCAATCCGTTCAGCTTCCATAGCATGTGGCACTAACTGTTCGCGCGTAAGCGGATTGCCCAACAATTCGTTTATAGCAACCAAAGCCGCCACCCCACTGGCAGCACTTGAGCCCATACCACTTCCCAAGGGTAAATTTTTCTTCAATTCAATATCAACACCTTGCTTCGAACCAATCGCATTCAGAAATGAAAGTATGGCCACGCTCGCGGTATTCTTTTCAGCTTCGCGCGGAAGTTTACCGCCATCGCCTTCAATAGAAACAACTTGTACCAGCGCATCGTTGCGCAACGTTAGTTTCACTTCATCGCCCGGATGATCTACCGCAAATCCGAGAATATCAAAACCACAACAAACATTGGCAACGGTAGCGGGAGCAAAAGCACGGATTGATTTCATGATTTAGTTATTAGAATAATTACCGATCCGAATAATATCCGCAAACACACCGGCTGCAGTTACTTCTGCGCCAGCACCAGGCCCCCGAATTACCATCGGGCGTTCATTGTATCGCTCGGTTGTAAGTAAAATAATATTGTCACTTCCCGACAATGAATAAAATGGATGTTGTGCATTAACCGATCCGAGTTTAATACTGGTCTTTCCATCTTTCAATACAGCCATATAGCGCAGCTTTTCATTTCGCGAAGCAGCTGCTTGAGCCAACTGTTCGAAATAATTGTTGTGCGTTGCCAGCTTATCAAAAAATTGGTCCACGCTCATTTCACCACGACAATCTTCAGGCACCAGATTCTCCACTTTAATATCACTTAGCTCTAAAGTAAGTCCGGCTTCACGCGATAGAATTAAAATCTTACGGGCTACATCCATTCCGTTTAAGTCATCGCGCGGATCGGGTTCAGTATAACCTTTTGCTTTTGCTTCCTTTACCACATCGCTAAACTTGTCGCCAGGCTTGAAAGAACTGAAGATATAATTGAGGGTTCCACTCAAAACGGCTTCAATACTCAAAACCGCATCACCACTCACCAATAAATCATGTAAAGTATTGATAACCGGAAGTCCCGCACCCACATTGGTTTCGTACAAAAATTTAACCCCTCGTCTCTGTGCTGCCTGCTTTAAGGTTTGATATTTCTGATAAGCTCCCGAGTTTGCCTTCTTGTTAGGTGTTACGATGGAGATATTAGACGATAAAATTGTTTCGTAATGTTCTGTTACTTCTTCGCTGGAAGTACAGTCTACAAAAATACTATTCGATAAGTTCATGCTGATCATGGTACCGATAAAGTTGTTCAGGTTCATCTCTTCACCTTCGTCCAGCATGGTTGCGATGGCATCGCTTAATTTTAATCCATCTTCATGAAACAACATTTTCTTAGTATTCGCAATTCCTACTACGTGTATCTCCAGTTGATTTTGTTTTGCCAATTGACTGAATTGTTTTTGCATCATGGCGAGTAGTGATTTGCCAATCAAACCAGTTCCAACCAAAAACACATTCAATACTTTTCTATCCGACAAGAAAAAGGCTTCGTGCAATACGTTCAACGCTTTCGCGATGTCTTGTTGATGAATAACTGCAGAGATGTTTAATTCTGATGACCCTTGCGCGATCGCATTAATGTTAATTCCACTTTTCCCCAACGCATTAAACATCCGTCCACTGGTGCCGGGGTTATGTTTCATATTCTCTCCTACAATCGCCACAATAGCCAGACTCTCTTCCACTTTTACCGCATCCATTTCCTTGCTGCGGATCTCATATTGAAATTCCTTTTCAATTGCCGTTTTTGCCTGTTGTGTTTTATTACTCTCAATCGCAAAACAGATCGAATGTTCAGACGATGCCTGGCTGATCAAAATCACACTAATGTTTTCTTTCGCCAACGTGCCGAACAAGCGCATCGATACACCCACCACGCCCATCAGTCCACTTCCTTGCACGCTCAGTAAACTGATTTTATCCATAGAAGAAATTCCTTTAATGATCAGGTTTTTTCCATTCGACTCTTCCCCTATAACAGTACCTTCAAAAGTTGGATTGAATGTATTCTTGATCCAGATGGGAATCCGGTTGATCATAGCCGGTTGCATAGTAGCCGGGAAAATCAATTTCGCACCAAAGTGCGAGAGTTCCATCGCCTCCTCGTAGGTCATCTCCTTTACGGTAAAGGCTTTCTTCACTTTGCGTGGATCGGCTGTCATCATGCCATCGACATCAGTCCAGATTTCGAGGTCGGTTGCTTTAAGGGCACCGGCAAAAATCGCAGCCGTATAATCCGATCCGCTTCTACCAATCGTTGTTGTTTCCCCGGAAGGGGACGAACCAATAAAGCCGGTAATCACTTGCACTTTTGATTCGCGATGCAGATANNAATTCCTTTAATGATCAGGTTTCTTCCATTCGATTTTTCACTGATAACAGTACCTTCAAATGTTGGATTGAATGTATTCTTAATCCAGATCGGAATCCGGTTAATCATAGCCGGCTGCATGGTTGCCGGAAAAATTACTTTTGCACCAAAGTGCGAAAGTTCCATCGCCTCTTCGTACGTCATCTCTTTTACCGTAAAGGCTTTCTTTACTTTGCGTGGATCGGCAGTCATCATGCCATCTACATCGGTCCAGATTTCGAGATCAGAAGCTTTTAAAGCACCAGCAAAAA
>DPSB01000276.1 GCA_003537495.1 Cytophagales bacterium
AATATAATAATGAGTACACCTATCAATAATTTTTGCAGAAAGCCATCGCCCGGAATAATCTGGCTGGGTAATAATGCAATGATGGCGATGAGGATAACACTGCCTATAATTACAACCTTAAAGGATAAGTCGTTTTCGGTACGAGATACACCACCTTCTGATTTTTCTTTTAATGAACTGATGCTTTCGCGGAAGGAACTAATAATAGTGGGGATAGTTTTCATTAAGGTAATGAAACCACCCGCAGCCACAGCACCAGCACCAATCTGCCGAATGTATGCTCTGTAAATTGCCGATGAATTATTTCCAAAGGTATGCGCTACCGGATCCCATACTCCTGGCCCACCCTCAGTATTAATATCGGTTAGATAGCCAAGCTTAACAAGTTGTAATGCTATAGTATCAGGTTCAACTAATGTTGCAATCAGCGGAATCATGGCCCACCACGCCAATACGGAACCCGCCACCAACACACCACCAATGCGTGGGCCGATAATATACCCAACACCTAAATACTCGGGTGTAATCTCACCATTAATAGTAGCAGATGGCCAGAACTTGTTTACCTGATTCGTAACAAAAGTTGGGGCCTCGGCAATTACATGAAACACTTTTTGCAACACGGCATAAACCAACGCTACACCCATTCCCAGAAACGCGGTCTTGGCAAACTCACCACCTTTTTCACCGGCTTGTAACACCGAGGCACAGGCTGTGCCTTCCGGATATGGAAGTGTATCGTGTTCTTTTACAATCAACGATCGCCTTAACGGGATCATCATCAACGTTCCCAACATGCCACCAAATGCAGCGAGGATAAGAATGGTTAAGTAATTAAAGAATGCATCACCATTGGCTCCGGGCGACAGAAACAAAAATCCCGGTAAGGTAAACACCACACCCGCTGCAATCGACTCACCAGCTGAACCGGTTGTCTGTATAATGTTATTTTCAAGAATGGTTGTTTTAAGAAACTTCCGCCCCAGCGTAATGGCAATTACGGCAATGGGTATTGATGCGGATACGGTAAGGCCAGCCTTTAACGCCAGATAAACCGTTGAACATCCAAACAGAATACCGAACAAGGCTCCAAATACTACCGACTTAACTGTAAACTCGGCTACGTTTTGCTCGGGTGCGATGTAGGGTTTGAACTTATTGGCATTCTCCATAGGTGTACGGTTTAAGTGAAATAATTTCAGGTTTCAACTTATAAAAAAATCCTTACTTTTAAACCTTTCCGGTAAACCACTATACTATGATTTATTCGATTGTAAGTATTACCTACCTGATTATTCTGGTGGGTATCATTATCTATAAGAGCAGATCGGTAAAGAATGAAGAGGATTTTACTGTAGCCGGAAGAGGTGTACCCGTGTATCTCTTAGTTGGTACTTTAATTTGTACCTGGATTGGTTCTGGAAGTTTGTTTGGTACCGCAGGGTTAAGTTTCCGTTCTGGTTTTGGTGAGCTTTGGTTCTCGGCCGGTGCCTGGATCGGCATTATTGTTATTTACTTCGTTGCAGAAAGAGTTCGCAAAATCGCCAAGATTACCCTTACCGATTTATTAGAACAAAGGTATAATCACACAGCCCGCATTCTTGGCTCTGTAACCATTATTGTTGCCTATCTGGTTATTGCAGGTTACCAGTTTAAAGGTGGCGGGCGCTTTATTTCTATTCTTTCCAATGGCGCAATTGATCTTGAGACCGGAGCGCTTATTACGTGTGTAGTTGTTATTGCCTTTACCGCTTTGGCGGGAATGGTTTCCATTGTATCTATTGATATCTTTAATGGTGTTGTTATGCTGGTAGCTATGATTCTCACGCTTCCATTTGCCATAGCGGCACATGGAGGTGTAGATGCCGTTGTTACTACCATTGAAGGTACCAAGCCTGAGTATCTCTCGCTTTTTGAAGGCCATGATGCCTGGTGGATATTAGGCGTAATACTACCCACCTTTCTATTATTGATGAGTGAGAGTAGTATCTATCAGAAATTTGCCTCCGCTAAAGATTCGGCTTCGGCTAAGAAAGCAGTAATCGGCATGTTGGCCGGTGTGGTTATTATAGAGTTTGTAATGTGTGCCATAGCTGTGGTGGGCTTTGCAATTTATTCAAAAGATCCACGGTTCTTTCTTACCGATGGTTCAATCAATCGCGCCATGTCGGAAGAAATTATCTTACGGATTGGATTTGAACAGGTGCCTGCGTTGGTGGGGTCCATGTTGTTTGCAGCCGGAGTAGCCATTATCCTTTCAACCGGCAATACATTCCTGATGGTAACTTCTACCAATCTAAGCAACGATATTTTAAAACCATATTTTTTTAAAAATGCAGATTCAAAAAAAGTTATCCGCATTCAACAAATCAGTATTGCCATATTGGGGTTACTGGCCTATGCGTTGGTAACGCAGTTTCAAACCGTGCTCGAAATGGCTTTCATCTCGTACACCATGATTGGAGCTTCACTTGCACCTGTTTTATTAGCAAGCTTCTTTTGGAAACGGGTTACGCCTACTGGTGGCGTGGCTTCAATTATTGCAGGTATGTCGGTACCGGTAATCAACAAGTTACTCGAAGTTGCCGGGTTATCGATTGGAATATTTCCAGTAGATACCGACTACGTAGCTATTCCTTCGCTCGCAGCTTCGTTAGTTATGCTGGTGGGTGTAAGTTTATTAACCAAGCCCTCACCACCCGAAAAATGGAAACCATTTTTTGATTAGACGAGCACCTACGAAAACGCCTGCGGTGCCGGTGATGAACCTGCCGGGCGCGACTTATCTTCCGGCAATGGAACAAACTCATGATTATCGTTTGGCGGCAAAATAATTCTTCCCTCCTTCCAATCGTGTTTGGCTTGTTCTATTCTTTCCTTGCGCGATGATACAAAGTTCCACCAGATAAAACGCTCGCCCAAAGGCTCGCCACCCAACAACATTAGAGTAGCTGGTTCTCGTGCGATAATAACCGGATCAACACCGGAGTTAAATACCAGCATTTGTCCGGCTGCATAGGTTCTGCCTGCTACTTCCACACTACCTTTTGCTAAATAGATTGCGCGTTCGCTATATCCTTGTGGTAAGCCGAAGCGAGCACCTGGATCCAACACCACATGTAAATAAAACAAAGGCGAATGGGTTTTTACTTTATTGGTTAATCCATACGCATCGCCAGCAATCAACCGCATCCACACGCCTTTATCGGTAAATACCGGCAATTCTTCTTGTTGATAGTTTACAAATGTGGGATCAGCCTCTTCATCCTTCTCGGGTAAAGCCACCCAGGTTTGTATCAACTCAAAGTTACCGGCTGCCAGTACTATTGGATCTTCAAAGCGTTCGGAGTGCGCAACGCCTTTACCGGCTGTCATCCAGTTTACTTCTCCGGGCTTTATAATTTGTTGTACACCCAAACTATCGCGATGGGTAATCTGCCCGCCAAACAAATACGAAACGGTTGACAACCCGATGTGTGGATGTGGTAATACATCCATGTTGGAAAGTTGTTTAGGATCGGCTTTTACCGGACCGCCATGATCCATGAAAATGAATGGCCCTACCATTCTGCGTTGACGAAACGGGAGAATGCGTTTCACATTCATGCCTGCACCCAGCGAGGCTGCACGGGATTCAATAACCAGATCGAGCATAAAAATTTCTTTAGTGCAAGAACGGGAAGATGATGCGGAAATGAAAGGAGTAATGATTATTACCGGTTGCCAGTTGTCGGTTTTGTGTGACGATGGTTTCGGTTAGTACAGGAGAAATTCTGAGTGGCAAGTACTGCGGATTACTAAACGCTGACAAGTTTAAAAGACTTGATGAAAGGAGTAAAACAGCCGATGCCCGAACGAAGATTCTCCTGATTTAGAAACGGATGACTTATGAATAAGGGGATCCTTCGCTCCCATGCACAAGGCCCGCCCTACTCAGGATTGGTTGTATAGTATAGTAAGGCAGCAATTCTGAGTGGCAAATACTACGGACTTTTTTCAAAAGAAAGTTTAAGATGAGTTGATGGAGAAGTAAAGAGTAATGCCCGAACGAAGAATCTCCTGATTTGAAAACGGATTGACTTTTGAATAAGCTGTTATTGCAGGCAACTATCATTTCAATTTTTTCTTGTTTTCTATCGGTGGTAAGAAGTTCTCCCCCTTTACAACTTTCTTTCCTGTTTTTTGTTCAAGCGCAATGCGAGCGTCTTTAACAATCTTACCACCCTTCTTTCCGGCAACAGCATTTTGCTTAAGTCCCTTAGCAACATCTGTTTCTGCAATTTGTCTGGTTGATAGTTCCGCCAATGCTGTAAAAATTAATTCAGCTTCACTCATGCCTGCGTGCCGGAATACCAGCACTTCGGTATGCAGGCATGTGATCGCGAAGGTTTTGGCTCTTTAACTGCTTTTTCAGTTTGTGTTGCTTTACCGTTAAGCCCGACCATTCCTGATGGATGATGTTTGTAAGCAGAGCAAACTCATCCTGTTTTTCAACTCCGCTTTTCTTCCAGTAATCGGTATTGCTTGTTACGGGTTTCCTGGCCAGTCATGCGTTGCTGAATCCATTTTTCACTTCGACCCAGCTTCTGCCAATTTTCACGGGCGCGCTCTACGCTTTCTTCCGGGTTTGCTATTTCGCTTATACGCTCATAGCCCACTTTAGCCAGCCATTGTTTGAAGGGTTCTGCTTTGGGTGAGGGTATGGATTGAATGATACGTAGTAATGCTTTTGTATCTGCAACATCCGTTTCACGCATTTTGCCATCATTTGCCTCCATTTTGAACTGTCAACAAATTGTCGACAGTTCAAATCCGTCCTCGGTTTTTACACGAGTTTTCATTTTGAACCAATAATCCCTAGGATTCGGGCTTTCGGTTAATATTTCAACAACATCAATAACTGAAAAATACCATTGCTCGGTTTTCTCATCCCAGTGGGTTCTTACTTTCTTGGATTCAAACAATTTTATATTGCTCATACTTTTCATATCAAGAACCTAACATATTAACTAATTCAATTTACTACCTCAAAATAAGGTTTTAATCTCTTACATAAAACGCTTAAATAAACATTCTTCGTGACTTTAAATACTGACTAAACGAGTAGGTAAGAATGCTACCGGTAAAAAGTTGTGGCGACTTGACTTAATCTATTGCAGTATTTTATGTTACGAAGTTGCCGGTGAAGAACACCGGCAATGGCGGGGTTGACACAATGCTTGATGTTCTACTGTCATTCAAACGCTGGTCAAAAGTTTTTGAAGTTGTAGCACTTTCTCTGGTGAAAAACTAATGGTAATAATATCCGGTCCGGAGTAGTATCGAAACTGAATTGATTTAGCAGACTTCATTTGCTCAACAACCTCCTGCGCTAAAATATACTCCAACCTAATAACAGGATGTCTCCTTTCAGTTGATCCTAGTCCTAAAGCATCCGTTGGATCATCATGTACAATCTTCATATCATCTTCCCGTCTTTGTACGTGCAGGCTAAAAGGTTTATCGTCTAGTATTATATACATTTTGTCTTCTAATCGGAATTGGGTTGGCTTCAGAATTATTACATCGAACAAAA
>DPSB01000539.1:0-5861 GCA_003537495.1 Cytophagales bacterium
TTTAACCTGATGTGAATCCAGTCAAAAAGCCCGCATGGTTCCCGGTAACAGGAATATTCGCGCGAACGTGAGGTTGACAGCGTAGTGAGTGCCTGGAATAAATTTATCGATCTTGCTAAAGCGGTCAGGCCCTGAATCGGGCCAGATAAAAATAGCTAAGCAGCCGACCTTGCCATTTATTCTTCCAAGTGCGAATTTTTCTGATTTCGAAATCCTGCAGATTGTAATTTATTCGAATTGTATCTTCTTCCGCTTTAGCTGGCTGATCTAACTTAGTGTATAATTCGCCTTTGCCAACGGGCTTGCTGTGCTTAACCTGAATAATATCTAATACTACTATTTTCCAGCTACCAAAAAATTCAGGTATTAGTTTGCCCCACAATAAATCTACACCCCAACCTGATTTAGTAAGTTTAAAGGTGGGTAAGAGTTTTTCAAGTGCCTGTTGCTTCATCATGGGGCACATCAACTCCACGGTAGTTACGTAACGTAGACCAGAATATTTTTTATGCTTGAGTACAGGCCAGCTCATGTAAGAATCGGCCGTAAGAGAAGGTTGGGCAAGCTGAACCGATAGATAATTGAAACCATCAAAAGCTTTATTGATCTGAACCCCCGTTACTTCAATATCATCGTCCAGAAAAAAAAATGAAGAGTACTCTTTCAGGTAATGTTCATGCTGCGTAAAAAAATCTTGAATCATCCACCATTTATAACTGTGATAATGGAAAATTTTTACGCAAGTGTTTGTTAAAATTTCCTGATCGGTAATGGTATGGTACCCTAACAGAACAACATCAAAATTTCGATTGGCACAATCGGTTATCCAACTACTACGTAGCGAGCCGTTACCAAAGGGCATTACAACAAGATTTTTACCCATTCAGTTGTTTGTTTTGTAAGCCAGTTCTTTTGAGTTATCAAAGGTAGGGTTTTGTAATAAGGAGTAATGCTAATGGCCAACATAAAAAACAGGCAGCATTGTAGCTGGATTTGGAAGGATTAAAAAATTATCTTCAAGCCGAAAGACTTGCTTGTTTTGACTGACGCAGTACTGTTAAATCTTTATAAATCAACCGGAGAGCTGGCGCACCTGGGCGAATTATTTGCCCGGTACAAAGCGTTGGTATATGGCGTTTGTCTTAAATACCTGAAAGATCGCGATGATGCCAAAGATGCCGTAATGCAGGTTTTTGAAAAGTTGATTCAATCGCTACACCAGCATGAAATAGAAAATTTCAAAAGCTGGCTTTACGTTACAACCCGGAATCATTGCCTGATGCAGTTACGGGCCAAAAAGGGTAAATTCACAGAAGAATTTTCGCCCGATCTTATGGAAAACCAATTACTGCTGCATCCGGAACACGAACCAGAACTGGAAACTAACCTGACTAAACTGGAGCAATGCATCGAAACCCTGATAGCGGAACAACAACAATGTGTGCGGCTTTTCTATTTAGACGAGCGCTGCTACAAAGAGGTGGCCGATACCACGGGCTTTACCCTTAATCAGGTGAAAAGTTATATTCAAAATGGCAAGCGGAATTTAAAACTGTGTATGGAGCGAAATGACTAACCGCGAGAAAGACATACAGCGATACCTGCGGGGCGAAATGAGTGCTGCGGAACAGCATGCCCTCGAAAAAGCTGCGTTGAGCGATCCGTTTCTGGCAGAGGCGCTTGACGGTTTAAGTAACCTTACCGAAGCCGAGTTGGCAGAAGATCTGGAAACAATTTCGGGTGAGCTCGAAAATCAAACTGAGCACGTTTGGCAAATACCCGCTGCCGGTGCAAAACTCAAAATGGCCTCGGAGGCAGCGGCATCTTTTGCTGCTGATGAGTTAATCGTGGAGCCTGCACCTAAACCTGCAGTAAAATCCAAACGTAATTGGATCTGGCCTTTGCGCATTGCGGCTTTACTACTGGTGTTTATTGGTGGCTATCTCTTTATTCCTTTGTTGATTGATGATCAGAAAGAAGATTTAGCCTTACAACAAGAAAATACGAAGGCAGATGCGAAGCGATTGACCCCAGATACAACATCAACTGCAGCAACTGAAATCAAAGAAGAGAAAAAACCCGAAGTTGTTTCAACCCCAATGGTTGATGAAAAAACTGAAACGGTTACTAAAGCTGTTACCAAACCTGCAATCGCGCAAGCCAAAAAAGATACCGTGACTGATTTTCATTTAACCGATACTGAATTATCGCAAGCTGAAAAAATAGTTACCGTTACAGAAGCCCCTATTGTAATACAGCCACAAGAACAATTAAAGAAAGAAGCTGCGCCCGTTGCACGATCCAAATCAACACTTGTAGCTGAAAATTATGTTATTCAAGGACGGGTGTTGGCGGAAGAAGACAGTACACCCTTGCCCGGTGTAAACATTGTAATAAAAGGAACAACCACGGGCGCAGTTACCGATATGAATGGTCATTATCAGATTAACAGTGCGCTACCTAACCCCATTCTTCAATATTCTTTTATTGGGTTGCAAAGCCAGGAAATAGCCGTAAAACAACCCGGTGAATTAAATGTAGAAATGAAGACTGACGTATCGCAATTGAGTGAGGTAGTAATTACAGGTTACAGTCCGGCAGGTGCTGATCCAAATCGCGAACCGGTTATAAAACTGGCTCAACCAGCAGGCGGCTTGCGGGCTTACGACAAATACCTGAAAAACAGTTTACGCTATCCGCAGCAAGCACTTGAAAATAATGTGAAGGGCCGGGTAACAGTTTCGTTTACCGTACATACTGATGGATCGGTAGATGAGTTTAATGTATTGAAAGGGCTTGGCTTTGGTTGCGATGAAGAAGTTATCAGGCTTGTAAAAGCCGGCCCCAGATGGTCGCCCACTACGCAAGATGGTGCGCCTGTAGAAAGTGAAATCCGTGTGCGGGTTAAATTCGCACCGCCCTCCAAGTAGTTGGCAAAACTACCGCGCTAAAATTATCCGAGCGGTAGCCGATAACCGTTTCGTAATTCATTATTCTTTTTACTTTTAGGGATTGTAAACCCTCATACATGAGCCTATTTATTAAAAAACCATTAGAGCAATTACTGTCACAGGCAGGAGATTCGGATAAAGGATTAAAGCGTACGCTGGGCGCAGGCAACCTGATAGCATTAGGTATTGGTGCTATTATTGGTGCCGGTTTGTTTGTAAGAACTGCTGCTGCAGCCGGAGAAGCTGCTGGCCCTGCGGTTGTCGTTTCATTTATCATTGCTGCAATTGGTTGTGCTTTTGCCGGTTTATGTTATGCCGAGTTTGCCTCTATGATTCCCATTGCGGGTAGTGCGTACGCATATGCCTATGTAACCATGGGCGAGTTTACCGCATGGGTTATTGGGTGGGCACTAGTGTTAGAATATGCCCTTGCATCAGCTACGGTTTCTATTGCGTGGAGCGAATATCTCAATAATCTCCTCGGGGGTGCCATACCCTATGAATGGAGTCACTCCCCTTTTGAAGTTTCAGCAGAAGGCGTGCGTGGCTTTATCAACTTCCCGGCTTTGTTTATTCTGGTTGTACTTACGCTGATACTTATTAAAGGAACAAAAGAATCGGCTAACCTGAATGCGATAATCGTATTTGTGAAAGTGGCGATTGTATTAGTATTTATTGCATTAGGCTGGGGTTTTATCAACGATGCCAACTATACTCCATTTACAATTCCTGAAGGCACTCCGGGCCACGACAACTGGCGCGAGTTTGGCTGGGGTGGTGTGTTAGGCGGATCGGCCATTGTCTTCTTTGCCTTTATTGGTTTCGATGCTGTTTCAACTGCTGCACAAGAGGCTAAAAATCCAAAACGCGATATGCCCATTGGTATTCTGGGTTCGCTGGTAGTGTGTACGATTCTGTATGTATTATTCTCGCACGTATTAACCGGTATTGCTAACTGGGCAGAGTTTAAAACCGCTGGCAAAGAAGCTTCCGTTGCTTACGCGATTCAGAACTATATGCCGGGGTACCAGTGGTTGGCTACACTAATCACAGTTGCTATCCTTGCAGGATTCTCGTCTGTAATTCTGGTTATGCTTATGGGGCAGTCGCGCGTATTTTATTCTATGTCAAAAGATGGTCTTGTTCCGAAAGTATTCTCAGAACTTCACCCCAAGTATCGCACTCCATTTAAATCGAACTGGTTGTTGTTGATTTTTGTAGGCTTGTTTGCTGGCTTTGTGCCGGGTAGTATTGCGGGTGACTTAACCAGCTTTGGTACACTCTTCGCATTTGTGCTGGTATGTGTGGGTATCTGGGTAATGCGTGTTAAAAATCCTGAAGCTCCTCGCCCGTTCAAAACTCCATTGGTTCCACTTGTTCCTATTCTTGGTATTTTAGTTTGCTCGGCCATGATCTTTTCATTAGGAATGGAAACATTGGTCTCTGCTGCTGTGTGGATGGTGGCCGGTTTGATTATCTATTTTGCTTACAGCAAGAACAATAGTAACCTGCGCAAAGGCAATTAAAAACAAAATATTACAGCCACACACATGGCTAAGTATTCACAACCCCCGATGTAAAGTCGGGGGTTGTTTTTTTCAGCCATTAAAATAAGCGAGAATCTACTTCCGATCAATTGACTACCTCATCAGTGATGATGAGGTTAATACCGGATAGTTGTGTGCGGTAGCGATTGAGCGGCCTCCACGCAGGGCCACCGGTTGGGCTACCATCGGTAAAACTAAAGTTAGAACTGCAACAGGAGTCAATCATAAACAAACGGGAAGAATGAATATCTACTGTGGCACATGCTTCATTCGGTCTGAAGGAACAGTTACGTTCGTAAGCTATGTATGTTGAGGCATCTATACGATAAACAATAATTCCCCGCACTCCACCATCAATAGTGACAGCACCTCCATCTACCTGAAGTTCACTTTGAAATGTGAGATTGATTACAATATCAGGAAAGGAAGTGATCGGAATAAAATCATCCGTTAACTCACGGCCACAACCGGAGATCATCAAGAGCCCAAGCAAGAAACTATTTTTGAGAATACGCATAAAATCCTTTTCCACTTTTTCTGCCCAATTCACCCTCATCAATTTTTGCTTTCTGTATCGGGCTTGGCTTAAACTTAGTTGCCTTGTTAAACCCCTCATACACCGATTCGGTTACGGCATAGTTTACATCAATACCAATCAAATCCATAAGCTCGAACGGGCCCATTTTAAAACCTGACGCACGGGCAAGTGCATCAATCGTTTCAAAAGTGGCAGCACCATTTTCAACAGCCAGCAGCGACTCTACATAAAAATGTCGCGCTACGCGGTTAACGATAAAACCCGGAGAATCTTTTGCGTCTACACTAACTTTTCCAATCGACTTTGCAAAAATTTTAAGTGTGGCTAAAACTTTTGGTTCTGTTTGGGTTCCGGATACTACTTCAACCAATTTCATAATGTGAGCCGGATTAAAAAAATGTAATCCAGCACATCGCTTCGGATTGTTTAAACCAGCCGCAATCTTACTAACCGATAAAGATGAAGTGTTGGTAGCCAGAATAGTTTTGTCCGTATTCAAAGCTTCTACTTGCTTGAATAAGTTTTGTTTGATCAAAAGATTTTCAGCAATTGCTTCAATAACCAGATCAGCCTTTAGCTGATTTGGGTTAGTTGAAATTGAAATCTTGCTTAACGCTTCCGCGGAAGCGGTTGATGTAATTTTTCCTTTTTCTAAAAGTTGATTTAAGATTTTCGCAACTAAATCAAGTGCCCGCCCACAAGCCTGCTCATTTACATCAAAAACTTTTGTAGTGTAACCGGCCAATGCACATGAAATGGCTATTCCCTGGCCCATAGTACCCGCACCAGCAATAGCAACTGTTTTAATTTCTGTGGCCATAAAAA
>DPSB01000539.1:6082-8212 GCA_003537495.1 Cytophagales bacterium
TAACGATTTTAATTTCTGCCATAAAAAGAAATTATAGCTTCACAAACGTATTCAATTTGCTCTTGCGAAAGAAACGGGTGCAGCGGAAGCGATAATACTTCGCGCTGTAGTTGAGCCGCTACCGGAAAATTGTTTTCGGTATGATTTAAATACGCATAGGCCGGTTCAAATGGAATTGCATTGGGATAATGAATCAAAGTCTGAATTCTGCGCTCCCTCAAATATACCTGAAGCTCATCTCGGTTTTGTACGCGAACTACAAAAAGATGGAACACATGCGCAGTGGGTTCATCTATTTGCGGAAGAACAATTTCCGGTACAGACTTAAGTCGATCAAGATAAACTTCAGCCAATGTTTTTCTGATAGTAGTCCATGAAGAAACATAGTTTAGCTTTACCTGAAGTATGGCCGCCTGCAATGAATCCAATCTGCTATTAGCTCCTTCCATCAGATGCTCATCTTTTGTTAGTCCCCCGTGGTTAGAAAGTCTTCTCACTTTTAAAGCGAGTGTTTCGTTATGGGTAATCAGGCAACCCGCATCACCAAACGCACCTAAATTTTTGGTTGGATAAAAACTGAAAACACCACAATCGCCAACGGTGCCCACCTTACCAACAGCTGATTCTGCAAAGTGTGCCTGCGAACAATCTTCAACCAGTTTGAGTTGATGCTGATCGCACAACGTTTTGATTGGTTTTAGATCGGCCATCCTTCCATAAAGATGAACGACTATTACGGCTTTTGTTTTTGTTGTGATTTTTTGTTCGATCGATTTTGTCGAAATCAAAAATGTATCGGGTTCCACATCGGCAAACACAACCCGTGCACCACAAAGTGTAATTACTTCTGCTGATGAGATCCAACTCCATGCGGGTGTAATCACCTCATCGCCTGGTTTTATTCCTAATGCTTTAAGGGCCAGAAACAATCCATCGGTAGCATTGCCCAACCCTACAGCATGCAAAGCGCCACAACGTTCAGCAAAACTTTTTTCAAAATTCTGAACATGTGTACCTCCTACAAACCAACCTTCTTGTAAAACTTTTTGAATAGCGTAGTCAGCTTCCGCGCGAATGGCCTGGTATTGGGCAGCAAGATCATTAAACAGAACTTGCATAACCTAATCTACATTACAGATTTAAACTGGCGTAAAAACCGAATGTCATTTTCAGAAAATAAACGCAAATCATTTATGCTATAGCGCAACATGGTAATGCGTTCAATGCCCATACCAAATGCAAACCCGGTGTACACTTCCGGATCGACACCACAATTGCGCAGTACATTCGGATGTACCATACCCGAGCCGGCAATTTCTACCCAACCTGAATACTTGCACACATTACAGCCCTTGCCGTGGCAGATCAAACACGAAATATCAATCTCGGCACTGGGTTCGGTAAACGGAAAGAAAGATGGGCGTAATCTTATTTTGGTTTCTTTGCCAAACATTTCTTTAGCAAAGTGATACAAGGTTTGTTTTAAATCGGCAAAGCCTACGTTGGTATCCACATACAAACCTTCTACCTGATGAAAGAAACAATGTGCGCGAGCCGAGATAGCTTCGTTGCGATACACGCGACCAGGCATAATGGCTCTGAACGGTGGCTTACGATTTTTCATCAACCTTATCTGCACGTTAGAGGTATGCGTACGTAGCAATACATCTGGATTTTTTTCTACAAAGAATGTATCCTGCATTTCGCGGGCCGGATGATTCTCAGGAAAATTTAAAGCGGTGAAATTATGCCAGTCGTCTTCTACCTCAGGACCATCTTCTACATTAAAACCAAGTCGCTCAAAAATTTCAATAATTCTATAGCGCGTTAAGGATAACGGGTGTTGACTTCCCGTTTTGTTAGGCGTAGCGGGTAATGTCAGGTCGCCATCAAACGCAAGATTTTCTATAGTACTTTCTACCTGATCTTGTCCTTGTTTAAATTTTTCTTCTGAAAGTTTTTTCAGATCGTTTAAGGCTTTACCCAGCAATTTCTTTTGTTCAGCTGTTGCTGATTTCAATTCATCAAACAAAGCAGTTAACTCGCCTTTCTTGCTGATAAACTGCAAGCCCAATTGCTCCAGGCTTCCACGACTTTGAATCGCGAAAGAATTTATTTTAGATTCTATCG
>DPSB01000230.1 GCA_003537495.1 Cytophagales bacterium
GCCCCGTATCAGTTTAATGTTTCCGGCTTTAGAATCGTTGGGTAATCCTTTGGCAAGTGCTAATACCTCCAGCAATTTTACGTTGTCGTTTTCAAGCGGAATAACCTGGCCGGTAACAGCGCCCAGCAATACCACGCGTTTATTAACACACGTTAAATGAACATAAGGGCCCTTGAAAAACCGGGCGTATTCTTTTTGTAATACTTCTTCTGCCTGCCGCAAGGTTAAGTTCTCCAGATTAAGTTCACCTACCATGGGAAAGCGAACCACGCCCGAAATATCTACTACATAAGTTGGTGCGCTTGAAGTGGTGTTTGGAGTTGTTGCATTTTGGGTTGTGAGTTCTGGATTTGGATCGATTAGTTTTTCGCCTTCATTTGAATAAAGCGCAAGTGAGAGTTGATCGTTCTTCCGGATTTTATAGTTGGACTCTGCAGCGGCAGTTTCGCGTTTTAGTTTTTCGGGCACGTGGCCTTCGGTAGAATTGAACATGATGTTTTGCTTGTAAGAACCGCAAGACACCAATAACACACTGAATACAAGAATGAAAAACCGCACAACAATAGAGATTTGAACCGGTGAAATTACAGATTTTATCAATACCACACGGCCCCAGGCAATCAGGCAGGCTGCAGTTGTGAAATCTCTTGTAAGTATTTGGTAATCACAACCTTTTCATCGAATTCGAATTCGATCTTTTTACGACCGTTCTCGCCAAATTTTTTGAGAGTGGTGTTATCCAGCGTCAGCATTTGTTCCATCTTCAGGGCCAGATCGTCAGCACTTTTAAGCTTACACAGCAAGCCGTTGTAATTGTCTTCCACAACATGGTGGCAGCCGGGCACATCGGTGGCAACTATTGGTTTTGAAGAGCCAGCGGCTTCCAGTAAAGTACGGGGCGTACCTTCCCTATAAGATGGCAGCACTACGCAGTCGGCCTGATTGATAAAATTGCGGACATCATCAGAAGTACCCAGGTACTCTATGGTGCCGGTTTTAATCCAATCGTCAATAATCGAAAGTTTAATGCCGCGTGCATGCTCAGGATCTTTAGCGCCCAGAATCTGAAAGCGGGCAGCAACACCTTTACTTTTTAGTTTCCTAACGGCTTCAACATACTCCATAATTCCTTTATCGGTAATCAGGCGCGAGATAAGCAGGAATGTAAATGTTTCGTTGCGTTTAAACTCAGCAGGTGTAAAATGC
Source organism: Cytophagales bacterium (assembly GCA_003537495.1). Taxonomy (GTDB): domain Bacteria; phylum Bacteroidota; class Bacteroidia; order Cytophagales; family Cyclobacteriaceae; genus ELB16-189. Next base: position 1,207 of record DPSB01000230.1, read on the forward strand.
GAAAGGTCAATTCCCGAGCCCGGAATCAGGTCGGCTGATTTTGCAGAGATCAGGTTTTTATTGAGGAACAAGGCCAGATCGTCAGGGTTTTGAAAAAAGACTTTTCGCGGAAACCGAAAAGCCAGTTTATACAACATCATCGCGAAAACCGAAACAAGGTTATTTTTTAGGAACACCGTACCCAATCCGCACACATTATTAATAGTGGGTATGCGCACCAGGCTTGCCGCCAGCGTACCGTAAACATTTGGCTTAATAGTGTAATGCAGAATAATATCTGGTTTAACCTTCCGGTAGATGCCCCACAGCTCAAACATGAGGGCCAGATCTTTAATAGGGTTGGCTCCCCGACTATCCATCTTCACATCGTGATGGGTACAGCCTAGCTCTTCCAGATAATGTGTGTAGTTGTCGTGTGGGGCAACTGTGTGAACCTCATAGCCTTTAGCTAAAAGGGTGCGAACGAAATTCAATCTAAAATTGTAGATGTTCCAGGACGTATTTAAAACTATTGCAACTTTCATGACCAACTTCCGGTTAGACGTCCGGGGTGAATTTTCTTGTTTAGGCTTAAATTCGCGCTAAAATCTAAAATTTATTACAAATAACTTACATCAAATTCTAAAAAACCTTTAAAAGTAACCCACGAATTTGGGCTAGGGGGTAATCTGGAAGTTTGTCTAAGTTTGATCTTGATTTTTGTATGAAAACAATGACAGCAGTTTTAGTGGCTTTGGCCGATAAAGATTCTGAGATTACCCGCGAGCATTTAGATGAACTTGCGTTTTTAGCTGAAACGGCCAGTATAGAAACACTGCAGCGATTTATTCAAAAACTACCGCAACCCGATGTGCGCACTTTTGTGGGCAAAGGAAAGCTGGCTGAGATAAAGGAGTTTGTTGTTGCCAAACAGGTATCGAGCATCATTTTCGATGATGACCTAAGCGCATCACAACTTCGCAACATCGAAAAAGAAGTAAACACACCCGAGCGAGAGGTGAAGACCCGCGTGTATGATCGCAGCTTACTCATTCTTGATATTTTTTCCATGCGTGCACAAACAGCGCAATCGCGCGCGCAGGTAGAGTTAGCTATGAATCAATATTTGTTGCCGCGCCTTACCCGCATGTGGACGCACTTAGAACGCCAGCGTGGAGGAACCGGAACCCGCGGTGGTTCTGGTGAACGGGAGATTGAAACTGACCGCAGAAATATTCGCTATCGGATTTCCTTGTTAAAAGATGAGTTGGAAAAAATAGATAAGCAGCGCAAAACCCAACGGAAATCGCGCAGCAATGTGGTGCGGGTGGCCTTGGTGGGTTACACCAACGTGGGCAAGTCCACACTTATGAATCTGCTTTCAAAATCGGATGTAAAGGCTGAGAACAAATTGTTTGCTACGGTAGATGCCACCGTGCGTAAGGTAGTGTTAGGCGATATTCCATTTTTGCTATCAGATACAGTAGGATTTATTCGCAAACTGCCACACCACTTAATTGAATCATTTAAATCTACCTTAGATGAAGTGCGCGAAGCGGATATCTTATTGCATGTAGTAGATGTGGCTCATCCTTATCACGATAATCAGATTGAAGTGGTTAAAAATACACTTGTTGAACTGGGTGCCGGAAACATTACCACCATTCTGGT
>DPSB01000193.1 GCA_003537495.1 Cytophagales bacterium
CTGATGTTCAAATCAATCCGGAATTTGTACAAATGCTAAACTATTATCAAAACTATTTCCCTGTCGGAACAGATTCGGTGAAGTTGATATTTGTGAAAAAAGGAACCAGTGACTTTGCAATTTCAGTGGATACCCTTTATACGATTAAGCATGGAGTTGATTAATCAGGTTGATATTGGTGTTAAGCGTGTGTTGTTGGAAGATTCCCGAAAGGAACTTTTCTTTAAAACGCTCTATTTATTTGTATTAATTAAACTCTGGGTAAGTTGGGCTACACTGGAATCGATAGTGGAATTTGTCCCCGCACGAGAATATAGCCGGGTTGGGTTGGTGTTACATGCACCACTACAACTTTTAAATTTTGGTGTAAGCGCTTTCGTAGTGGTGTTTAGTTTAATTCTGCTAACAAGTCTTCTTGTCCGCATAAATTACATCAGCGCGTTTCTTATTTTTTGGTTTTCAGTTTGTCTGAGTAAATTTTCGTTTCCTGTTTTAAATGGAGCAGACCTGGTGCTGAATTTGTTTCTGCTTATTGGATTGGTTATTCCAACGTTTCCGGTTTTAAAGTGGCGTGGTTTAGTGGACTATCAAAAAGTAGTTTCTGCGTTTGGGGTTTTGTTTGTAAAAGTTGAGATAGCCTTGATTTATTTTTTATCGGGTTACGATAAATTAATCACGGCTTCATGGCGGAATGGGAATGCGATATTTTCAGTAGCTAACCTTGACTATTTCTCGAATCCAAATTTTTCCCTGCAACTATCAGGGTTAAGTGCATTAGTAGTGGCCTGGATAGTAATACTCTTCGAAATTTCTTTTGCCTTCTTTATCTGGTTTAAAAAATTCAGAAACTATTGGTTGATTGCCGGGGTAGTATTTCACCTTGCCATAATTGTTTTTATGGGCTTGCTCGATTTTGGTTTGATAATGATTATTTCTTACCTGATTTTTATACCGGCTAAGAAGTTGGCTTCAAATTAATCAAGCTAAATCCTGTTCAATAGCTTTAATTCGGGCATCCAAGGCAGCAGTAACGTTTGAAAAATCTGCTTTCGAATTCAGGTCAGCTTTTACACTTACGTAAAATTTAATCTTAGGCTCAGTTCCGGATGGTCGCACAGAAATTTTACTGCCATCTTCGGTGTAAAATTGTAACACATCAGACTTAGGTAAACCCAGCTTAGTTTCTTTGCCACTTTTAACATCTTTCTGAATACTGCTCTTATAATCCAGAATCTGCGTTACACTGCTACCAGCAAATTGTTTTGGAGGTGCGGTGCGAAACTTCTGCATCATATCTTTAATCTCCTGCTCACCAGTTGCACCTTTACGCACCAGATTAATTAAGCCTTCTTTATAGTAACCAAAATCAACATACATCTGAATAAGCCAATCGTAAAGTGAAAAGCCTTCATCTTTGGCAGCAGCAGCCAGCGCTGCAAAAAATGCACAAGCCGATACTGCATCTTTATCGCGAACAAAATCGCCTACCATATAGCCATAGCTTTCTTCACCGGCAGCAATAAATTTCTTTTTGCCTTCCATCTGGCCCATCAATTCGGCTATGTATTTAAATCCGGTAAGGGTATTGTAACAGTCAATTTGCAATTTGGCGGCAATGGTATCTACCAGTTCGGAAGTAACAATGGTTTTAGCAATGTAGCCTCCTTTGCGATCCGCTTCGCTCAGGTTTTTCATAACAAACCACATCATCAGACTAAATGCCTGATTGCCATTCAATAAAAAGAACTCACCTGTGTTGTCTTTTATACCAATACCCACACGGTCAGTGTCTGGGTCAGTAGCCATTACCAACTCAGCATTTTCAGCTTTTGCTTTTTGTAAGGCAAGTTCCATGGCCGATTGTTCTTCAGGGTTAGGTGAGTGTACTGTTGGGAAATTACCGTTTGGTTCCCGTTGTTCTTCCACAACTTTCAGATTGGTAAAACCAAGTCGTTTTAAACATTCGGGCACCATAGTTATGCCTGCCCCGTGAATGCTTGAATAAACCAATGCGATGTTTGCCTGGCGTTTGATGCTATCTTTTTTTGGAATCAGTCTATTCACTTCTTCGTAATAAGCATCCTCCACTTCTTGGCCAATCGTTTTTATTTTGGAAGAATCTGCTTGAAACTTAATGTTTTCAAAACCACCAATCGCATTTACTTCCGTGATTACATTTTTATCGTGCGGGGGTACTAATTGTGCTCCACCCTGCCAGTATGCCTTATAGCCGTTATATTCTTTTGGATTATGCGATGCGGTTATCACCACACCCGACTGACAATTTAAATACCGGATAGCAAACGAGAGCAGGGGAGTTGGCCGTAGTTCCGAAAACAAATACGCTTCAATTCCGTTCGCTGAAAAAATATCGGCAGTAACTTGAGCAAAGGCAGCGCTGTTGTTTCGACTGTCGTAAGCAATTGCTACTTTGATGTTACCGGTAAAAGATTTTTTTAGGTAGTTGGCCAAACCTTGTGTGGCAGCACCAATAGTATAGCGGTTCATACAATTAGAGCCTACGCCCATTACGCCACGCAGCCCTCCGGTGCCAAACTCCAGGTCTTTATAGAAGCTATCAATCAACAACTTAGTGTTGGTATCATTTAGCATTTTCCGGATGGTGGTCTTTGTTTGATCGTCAATGGCCGGGCTTTGCAGCCAGGCATTTGCACGCTGAGTAGCAGTGGTTAATAAATCGTTCATGGTATTTATGCCAGATTGAAAACTTTGTTTTGGAATGTCCGTTTACCGGAACAAATATAAAATCTATATCTC
>DPSB01000635.1 GCA_003537495.1 Cytophagales bacterium
CACTTGCGCCAGCGGTTTATATTTCATTAGATGCACTTGATTCAACCGGATTGGTACAGTTTGGCAGTCGGGTAAACTATAGTTTGTTTGTAAAAACCGTGTCCGATGAAGATACAAAAGTGGCTATGGAAACCATTAAACCATACCGCGATGAGTTAGGCTATAATGCCGATGATGTAGACGAACGCAAGGAAGAATTGGGTGAGGGGTTTGGTTCTGTCTATCAGTTTTTTTCTTTGCTTGCATTTGTGGCATTGATACTGGGCTGTATTGGGGTGGCGAGTTCGGTGCACATCTACGCACGCGAAAAGCGCGATGAGGTAGCCGTGTTGCGCTGCATCGGTTCATCAGGTTGGCAGGCGTTTAATATTTACTTCATCCAGATTTTTGTGTTGGGCATAATAGGAAGTGTATTGGGTGCTGTGTTGGGTGTAGCGATACAACAAGTAGTGCCGATTGCATTTGGTAAATACCTGCCGGTTGAACTTCAGTTTGGAGTTTCGTGGCGTGCTGTGGCCGAAGGAGTTCTGTTGGGAACAATAATCTCTATCCTGTTTTCTATTTTACCGCTGGTAGCCGTTCGGTTTGTTCCGCCACTATCCGTGTTGCGGGCCGATTTTCAACCGGGTCGTGTGTTTTCTAAAACCCGATGGGCTGCTATAATATTGATCTTTTTGTTTCCGGTATTAGCAGCTGCTTATCAAACCGAAAGTTTTTTAACGGGCGGATTATTTTCTGTAGGCTTAATACTCGCATTAGGTGGTTTGGCTTTGGTTGCTATGGGTTTGCTTTATCTCGTGCGAAAGTATTTTCCGCAAAACAGTTCATTCGTGTTCCGGCATGCGTTGTCGAATTTATTTCGTCCGAATAATCAGACGCAGATATTGTTGGTAACAATTGGTTTGGGCGCTTTCATTATCGCCACACTAAATATTATTCAAAGCAGTTTGTTGAATCAGGTGGAGTTTAAGGGTAACGCCAATCAATCCAACACAATTCTATTTGACATTCAATCGCACCAGAAAGATTCGGTTGTTAAGTTGATTGAAAAGTATGACTTGCCTGTAAATCAAGTTGTACCTATCATCACATGTCGCTTAAGCGAAGTAAAAGGTAAACCAGTCGATCAATTTAAACGTACCGATGTCGATTCGGTGCGCGTTCCTAATTGGGCGCTTACGCGCGAATATCGCGTAACTTATCGCGATAGCCTGCACCTTTCAGAAGAATTGATAAAAGGCGAGCTGCATTCGTTTAAGAAAGGCGAACGCGATTCTGTGTTTGTAACTATCTCAGAAGGCATGCACGAAACCCTTCGCGTAGACGTGGGCGATTCATTGGTATTCGATATACAGGGTGTTCCTGTAAAAGCATTTATCAGCGGCATCCGTAAAGTGGAGTGGCCTAAAGATCCGCCCAACTTCATTTTTGTTTTCCCAAAAGGCGTGCTGGACGATGCGCCTCAAATCTGGGTTGCGGCCACACGTGTGGAGAACCAACAGAATGCGATTTTATTCCAGCAAGAGTTGGTATTTAATTACGCCAATGTATCGCTTATTGATTTACGCTTGATCTTAAGTACAGTAGATGAACTGTTTGATAAAGTTGGACTGGTAGTTAGGTTCCTCGCACTGTTCAGCATTATTACAGGTCTGGTGGTATTGGCAGGCGCAGTACTCAACAGCAAGTTTGCCCGCATGAAAGAGAATGTATTGCTACGCACCATTGGTGCGCGTACCGGGCAGATAACCCGCATTACTGTTATTGAGTACGGTTATGTGGGAATATTGTCTGCCATTACCGGGTTGGGCCTTTCCTTGGGTGCGGGTTGGTTGCTCACTAAATTTTTCTTCGAAGTTCAATTTTCGGTTGACTACATCGAACTGCTGCTGATTTCTGCCGGAGTAATCATTCTTACAGTATTCATTGGCTGGTGGAATTCGCGCGAGGTTATCTCTACACCACCGTTGCAAGTGTTGAGGAAGGAGAGTTAACTTTAAGACATGTGTGCAAGGATTTGGTTACATGGTGAGGAACACCACTTTGGGTGAGTATGTAAAATTTTCTAACCTAAATGATTTACCATCATGGCATCAAAATTTAAAATCAAAATAATACTTTTCTTAAGTACACTTCTATTAGGGTGTGGAGATATTCAAAAGAGTAATTTCAAAACTGAATCGTTTTCAGATATCTCCGGGTTATGGAGTCTAAAGCGATCTGATTCAAGCTATGCTGAAGTATATTTCTCTGATTCCACTTTATTATTTTCTCATGAAGATGATATTGCAATTAGGGGCTACAAGCTGAGGGACGATAGTATATTTATTTATCTTAATGGAAAGAATATTGATGGCTTTAAACTTGAAAGAGTTAGCAATAGGCAAATGAAAATTACTGATGAAATTAAAGAAACTAATTACTTCAGAGTAAAAGATTCAATTTTCAGTAAAAGTGATTGGGAACTTATCTTAAATTTCGATGAAGGCATGTTTGCCAAATACAGACTATACTTTTATTCAAGGAAAAATTAAATGGAAAATAGAATGCCATAAGTTGTTTTTGGTCGCCTCACCATACTCGTTAACTTAAAGATTCAATCCCCCTGTCTTTACCAGTGTTTTCACTGATGCTATCTCTTGCAAGTACTACCTAAACAGCGTTAACTTTAAGGCATGTGTGCCCGAAGTGTGTTTGTGTGGTTTTGTATGCTTTCTGGTTGGATCAATTCCTTCGGCCAGATTGAGTTTATAGAAAACAAATGCCAGTGGCCCGATGCGGTAAAATTCAAGGCCCGTATTCCGGGTGGAACCATGCAGCTGCAACCCGAGGGGTTTAGCTATACGTTTCTGGATTACGAGCGCCTGCAACACCTGCATGAGTTAGGCCACGGCACACCCAACGAATCGCATGGTACAAATTTCAATAACACACTTGATGGCCACCGGGTGGATGTTAGTTTTATTGGAGCTAATCCACATGCAATCGCTTCACCGGTAAACAAACTCTCCAATTACTATAATTACTTTTTAGGTTCCGATGCCTCCACATGGGCATCGCATGCCAATGCATTTGAAGCGGTATTTTATACTGATTATTATCCGGGCATTGATCTGAAAGTATATAGCCAGGGCAAGCACATCAAATACGATTTTTATGTGGCGGCCGGAGCCAATCCATCGCAAATAGAATTTAAGTATGCAGGTGTTGATCGCCTCTATGTGCAACAAGGCGATTTACATATTGAAGCTTCGAAGTTTGGTTTTACCGAGAAGAAGCCGGTAGCGTGGCAACTAATTGATGGTGTAAAAAAATATATAAGTTGTGCGTATGCACTTGATGACAATACGGTAAGATTTATTTTTCCGGAAGGTTATAATGTCTGTTATCCGCTGGTAATTGATCCCTTGCTGATCTTTTCAACGTATAGTGGCTCTACAGCCGACAACTGGGGAAGTACCGCTACACCTGGTGAGCATGGTAATCTTTATTCGGCTGGTGTTACCAATCATGACCTCGGTGGATTTTTTCCCGCCACTCCGGGTGCATTTCAAACTAACACCAGTGGTACGTACGATGTAGCCATTCTTAAGTACGATTCAGCAGGCACTGATTTACTTTATGCTACTTACCTGGGTGGAGCAAATGGCGAATCACCACACAGTTTGATAATGGACAAGGATGAAAATCTTTGGATTCTGGGTACAACCAGTTCAGCAAACTTCCCTACAACAGTTGGTGCAATTGATAGAAGTTATAATGGAGGTTTCACGTTAGAAAATGTAATACCTTATGAAAATGGTTCAGATATTTTTGTGGCCAAGCTAAGCAGGGAAGGAGATGAACTATTAGCCAGTACGTATCTGGGCGGTTCCAATAACGATGGCCTTAATCCGGCTAATAGTCCGTTGGTTAGAAATTATGGCGATGAGTTACGAGGAGACATCATTGTAGATGCCAATGGCGATGTGTACATCAGCACCGTAACTTCTTCAGATGACTTTCCTGGGGTGAATAGTTTTGGTTTAACCTATAAGGGTGGTGTAACCGATGCGCTGATCATGCATCTCAATTCATCTTTAACGCAATTGTATTGGTCGGCTTTGCTGGGTGGATCAGCTGCTGATGCCTCGCATACTATTAAATTAAATGATGCCGGTGATGTTTGGGTAGCGGGTGGTTCAAACAGTACTGACTTCCCAACTACAGCCGGAGTTTATCAGGCTACTTTGGCTGGTGTAGCAGATGGTTGGATGGCAAAACTGAAAGCAGACGGATCATCCATACTCGTTTCCAGTTTTACCGGAACAGCGCAGTATAACCAGGTTTATTTTATTGATCTCGATCTGGATGAAAACGTGTATGTGTATGGACAAACAAGGGGAACGTTTCCGATAACAACCGGAGTTTTTTCAAACCCCAACAGCGGTCAGTTTTTGCAAAAGTTCGATAAAGACCTGACTGCACTTTCATTTTCAACTGTGTTTGGAGCAGGGCGAGGCATACCGGATATTTCACCAACAGCATTTCTGGTTAACGATTGCAACAATATCTACATGAGTGGCTGGGGTGGGGCTATCAATACTTCGCGTGGATTCTGGAACAGTGGTACTTCCGGTATGCCGATTACTTCCGATGCGTTTCAAAAAACAACAGCCGGTTCAGACTTTTATTTTATCGTGCTTACCGATGATGCCAGCGAAATGTTATACGGAACATTTCTGGGTGGCAATCAATCTTCGGTGCATGTAGATGGCGGTACCAGTCGGTTCGATAAAGGCGGAATCGTGTACCACTCCGTGTGTGGTGGTTGTGGAAACGGTTTTGATGATTTCCCCACCACGGCAAATGCGTGGAGTAGGTTGAATCAAAGTGAGAATTGTAATAACGCAGCATTTAAGTTTGATTTATCTTCCTTGAAAGCACGCATTCAAACCAACAATATTACGTTTGATATGCCCGGTTTAAATCGCGTATGTATTCCCGATCCAATTGTGTTTCAGAACTTGAGTACCGGTGGTCGAATTTACGAATGGAATTTTGGTGATGGTGGCCAGTTAGTAAAACAAGATACTACGTTTATCATGCACCGATATAAAGAACCGGGAACGTATCGCATCAAATTATTGGCCATTGATGCAGGTACTTGTGTGGGGTTAGATTCTGCTTTTACACAAGTAGTAGTAACCGAGGCAGCAGGTAGGGCAGGGCCAGATCAGGATATGTGTTTTAATGCCGGCACTCAACTTACCGCAATGGGAGGTTTTTCATACTCATGGATAAATTATGACAGAACTTATTCATCTAACGAACAATCACCTTTTGTAAATCCAACAGAAGATGAAGTGTACATCGTTACTATTGCAGATTTTAATGGCTGTATAAAAAAAGATACCGTTAATATTCATGTTGTGCCTGGTGTAGAGCTGGACTTTAGTCTTTCTAAAACCTACGATTGTTTTAACAGGCCCACCATTCAGGTGCAGAATCTGTTGCCTTCCGATGAGCAGGTGTTTTTTGATTTTGGCGATGGCATCACTTCCGATCTGGAGCAAACTATTCATACTTATCAGCAAGATGGAACCTATCCAATTAAATTGGTTGGCTTAAAAGAAAGCTGTGTGTACGAAAAAATTGTAAGCATTCCGGTTTATGAATTAAAAGTACCCAATGTAATTACACCCGATGAATTTCCAGCGAACAATAAATTTGTAATTCAATACGGAGCCAATAAACTCTCCGCTTCTTCACTTTCCGCCCGCGTGGTTATTGTAAACCGGTGGGGCAAAAAAGTTTTTGAAAGCGAAAACTACCAGGACGATTGGGATGCAAGTAACGTAGAAGCCGGTATGTATTTTTATGAAATTCAGATTCCGGGTGAGGCCACTTGCAAAGGTTGGTTACACGTGATTAAATGATTTATGGTTTACATTACACAACTTATTTACATTATTCCCGGTCAGGAGGAAGTGTTTGAACAGTTTGAGGCGGTTGCCATTCCGATCATTTCAAAATACAACGGTAAACTTTTGTTTCGGGTGCGCCCGGATGCCAACGCATTTATTGGCTCCCATACCGAAAGGCCTTATGAAATTCA
>DPSB01000078.1:0-6190 GCA_003537495.1 Cytophagales bacterium
ATAGATTATTATGTTAAGAATACAAATGACCTTTTACTTAACGTCAACCTTCCTGGTACTGCTGGTGTGGCAAGAACTCAAACACGGAATGTAGGCAAACTTGAAAACAAAGGATTTGAAGTTGTCCTTAATTCGGAGAATCTTGTAGGGGTCTTCAAGTGGAATACCAGCTTTAACTTCTCTAGAAATAGAAACAAAATTCTTGATTTGCAAGATCAGGTAATTCAAGGCTCATTCTTAAACAGAGCTATGGAAGGGGAACCAATTGGAATTTTCTTTGGACCGAAGTATGCTGGAGTTGACCCGGCTAACGGAGATGCGCTATACGTATTAGTTAATACCGATGGTACCCAAACAACAACCAATGACTATAATGAGGCGACACAAATGAAGATAGGTGATCCTAATCCTGACTTTATGATGGCCCTTACTAACTCTTTTTCATTTAAAGGAGTTGACCTTAGTTTTATGTTTCAAGGAGTTTTTGGAAATCAAGTTTATAATGGTGGAGGTAAATTCATGTCTGCGAATGGTGATTTTTTTGACAATCAAACCCGAGATCAACTTACAAGATGGAGGAACCCTGGTGACATTACGAATGTTCCCCAGGCTAGATTGTTTGAGGGTAATGGTGTTGGTGAATCTTCTCGGTATCTATCAGATGCTGGATATATTCGTTTGAGAACTGCTACTATTGGATACAATCTTCCCCCTGCAATCCTTACTAAATTGAATCTGACTAAACTAAGAGTATACGTAAGCGGGCAGAATTTATTTACGTTTACGGATTACAAAGGTTGGGACCCTGAAGTAAATGCAGATACTTATGAGAGTAATATCAATCAAGGAATTGATTTTTATTCAGCTCCTCAAGCAAAAACAATTTCATTAGGTGTAAATATTAGTTTCTAAACATCCTTTCGTATGAAATCAGGAAGAATAATTTCATTAGTTATAATAGCAATAACCTTTGGTTGTGGTGATAAATTGAATATTGAACCATTTAATCAGGTGGACGGCAATAATGCGATCCAGACATCAGCTGATGTACAAGCCCTATTAGTAGGTGCTTACGATGCCATGGGCGATGGAGATGTTTTGGGTGGGAATATGCAACGTGATTCCGAGCTGTTGGGAGATGACGGTGAAGTGTTTTGGGATGGAACATTTGTAGCACCAGGTGAAATTTGGGTGAAAAGCATGTTAGTTACAAATGACCAGGCAGAAGAAACATGGTTAGATGCCTATAGAGCAATCAACATATGTAATCTGGTGCTCGCTAACGTTGATTTGGTAACTATAGCAAACCGGGACATAGTGGAGGGTGAGGCCAAGTTTATCAGAGGGACATTATATTTTGAGTTAGTAAAACTTTATGCAAAGACCTGGACAGATGGAAATCCAGCCCAAAACCCAGGCGTTCCACTTAGGCTTACGCCCACCACTCCGTCTACTGCAGCTGAGTTTGTTGAAAGAAGTTCAGTTAGTGCAGTTTATGCACAGATTATAAGTGATTTGGAAGACGCTAAAGATTTATTACCACCTTCAAATGGTTTTTTTGCTTCAACATATTCAGCCAGCGCTGTTTTATCAAGAGTATATCTGATGCAAAATGAATATGCGTTGGCGTTGGCTGAGGCTAATGAAGTAATTGAATCAGGCGAATTTGCATTGACCGGTAGTTTTGCAAATGCATTTGGTAGAACATCATCTTCTGGAGCAAACGCGACACCAGAGGATGTTTTTGCTCTGCAGGTAACTTCGCAGGATGGTGTTAACAACCTAAACACCTTTTTTGCATCAGCCGATTTTGCGGGTAGGGGTGATATTCTCATAGAACAAGCTCATTTTGATTTGTATGAAACAGGAGATGAAAGAGCTGACTTTTTTTATGATGATACATGGACAGCTAAATTCAATAATCAGTTTGGTAATATTACTATTATACGCTTAGCTGAAATGTATTTGACCAGGGCTGAGTGTAATCAGGAATTAGGCTCTTCAGTTGGTGCAACTCCTCTGGAAGACATCAACACTATTCGGTCTCGTGCAGGTCTTGATGATGCATTAACCGTTGATCTGAATTCGATTTTAGCAGAAAGAAGACTAGAACTCGCATTTGAAGGGCAATTGTTACACGATTTAAAGCGCAGGCAATTACCTGTCGGAGGCTTGGCGTTTAATGATAATAAACTCGTTTTCCCGATTCCTCAGCGTGAGAGAATAATTAATCCCTCTTTAGACCAAAATCCAGGTTACGGCAATTAGGGTAAGGTTGGAATAGCTTGAACAAAAAAATCCCCCGAAATTTTTCGGGGGATTTTTCTTTAGTAAGACTTAATAACTAACTCACCATCCTCAACAACAAACTCAACTTACTCTTCAAATTTCTTCTGTCCACAATAAAATCAAGAAAGCCGTGGTCGAGAACAAACTCGACACTTTGAAAACCTTTGGGTAAATCTTTGCCTATTGTTTCGCGGATTACGCGTGGGCCCGCAAAGCCAATCAATGAGTTAGGTTCGGCAATGTTAAAATCGCCCAGCATGGCGTACGATGCAGTAACACCTCCTGTTGTGGGATCAGTGAGCAATGAGATATAGGGAATTTTAGCTTGATCAAGCAATGCAATTTTAGCAGATGTTTTTGCCATTTGCATTAATGAAAGCCCGGCTTCCATCATGCGCGCTCCACCCGAACGCGAGATCATCAAAAATGGCTTTTTGGTTTTCAGGCTATGATCCATGGCGCGGGCAATTTTTTCGCCCACTACCGAGCCCATCGAACCACCAATAAAACTAAAATCCATACAGGCGATGGTAATCTCTAGCCCATTCATTTTTCCATAAGCCGTTCTCACCGCATCTTTCAGATTGGTCTTGGCTTGCGATTCTTTAATTCGTTTGGGGTAAGCTTTCGTATCGGTAAACTTAAGTGGATCGGCAGATTCCATGTTAGCGTCCAACTCGGTGAATTCATTATTATCGAATAAGATTTCGAAATATTCTTGTGAGCCGATCTTTACATGATACTCCTCTTCTGGTACCACATAAGCATTGTTCTTGAGCTCGCGTGTGTGAACTATTTTACCTCCAGGCGATTTAAACCATAACCCATCGGGCACTTCCCGCTTGGCTTCTGTGGGAGTAAGAATTCCTTTATCGGTACGCTTGAACCAAGGCATTGGTTTTTAGATTTTAGTTTTGGGATAAAAAGCAAATGCCGATGAAACTCACCGGCATTATTAATCAGTTATTACTTAAGCAATGTCAATTGACTTATCCAAATAAACGTCCTGTATGGCATTTAGAATTTCAACACCCTCTTTAACCGGGCGTTGGAAAGCTTTGCGTCCTGAAATTAAACCCATACCACCTGCACGTTTGTTAACTACCGCTGTGCGTACTGCATCGGCCATATCGCTTGAACCTTTCGAATCGCCACCGGAGTTGATCAAACCAGCGCGGCCCATGTAACAATTTGCTACCTGGTAACGGCATAGATCAATAGGATGATCGGATGTTAGTTCAGTATAAATTCTTTCGTCCAATTTTCCATAGCTGCTGCCACCGGTGTTCAACATTTTATAACCACCGTTTGTCTCAGCAAGTTTTTGCTTAATAATATCAGCTTGAATAGTTACACCCAAATGGTTAGCCTGGCCTGTTAAATCTGCCGATACGTGATAATCAATACCATCTTTCTTAAACGCATTGTTACGGGTATAGCACCAAAGAATGGTAGCCATTCCCAATTCGTGCGCTCTCTCAAATGCTTTGGCAACTTCTTGTATCTGGCGTGTAGCATTATCCGATCCGAAATAGATGGTTGCACCAACGGCAACAGCACCTAAGTTCCAGGCATCTTCAACCGAACCGAACATAATTTGATCGGCCTTGTTTGGATATGTTAATAATTCGTTGTGGTTAATCTTTACAATAAAGGGAATCTTATGTGCATACTTGCGCGACATTAATGCAAGGCCGCCATAGGTAGTGGCAACTCCATTACAGCCACCTTCAATAGCAAGCTTTATAATATTTTCCGGATCGAAATAAATAGGATTCTTAGCAAATGAAGCACCGGCACTGTGTTCAATTCCCTGGTCGATTGGAAGGATAGACAAGTATCCGGTATTAGCCAGCCGACCCGTACCAAACAAAGCTTGTAAGCTGCGCAAGGTTTGAGTGTTTCTGCTCGACTGCGAAAAAATTCTTTCTACGAAATCAGGACCCGGAAGGTGGATCTGACTCTTATCGATGGTTTTACTTTTGTGTGTTAGTAAAGAGTCAGCGTCTTTACCAAGCAGTGCGCTAATGTTCAGATTTGCCATATTTTCATTTGAGGTGAGTGGCAAATATAGGTTTATAGCCCCGTTTGTGCAATGCGATGTAGGTTATGGGGCAGGAATGAAAAAACCCACTCCATATGCTGGAATGGGCTTTTTTATGGACTTCAATCGAATTCGGAAAGGATTATTTGGTAGCCAGTTTTTCTTTAATTCTGGCAGATTTTCCTTGACGGCCTTTCAGGTAATACAACTTCGCTCTACGTACTTTACCAGCTTTGATAAACTCAATTTTATCGATGCTTGGGCTTAATAGTGGGAAGATACGCTCCACACCAACACCATTTGATACTTTACGAACCGAGAAACTCTCACCATTGGTGCCTTTTCCTCTTCTATAAAGCACTACACCTTGAAATTGCTGGATACGTTCTTTGTTTCCTTCGCTGATTTTAACGTGTACGTTAATCGTATCACCAGGCTTAAAATCTGTGATATTAGTGCGTTTTGCTGCTAATTCTGCTTCTACTTCTTTTATTAAATCGGCCATGACGCTCGGTCTTTTTAAAATGGACTGCAAATATAGACGAATTGCCCTGAATTCGTAGGCGTGGCTGGATATTTTTTAGATTCAACTAAGTAGGTCTGGCCTGCGATTTTTTGTCCTTTCCAGCGATTTCTCGTATTTCCACTGGGTAATTTTAGCTTCATGGCCAGATAAAAGTACTTCCGGAACCTTCCAGCCCTTGTATTCTGAGGGCCGGGTATATACCGGAGGTGCCACCAATCCATCCTGAAAAGAGTCGGTTAGGGCCGAAGTTTCATCATTCAGCACGCCTGGCAAAAGCCGTATCACCGCATCGGCCACCACAGCTGCTGCCAACTCGCCACCTGATAGCACATAATTACCAATGCTTATTTCGCGGGTTATTAAATGTTCGCGCACGCGTTCGTCTACCCCTTTATAATGGCCGCAAAGCAGAATCAGATTTTTTTTAAGACTTAGTTCGTTGGCCACGGGTTGCGTGAACATCTCACCATCGGGACTCATATAAATAACATCATCGTATTCCCGTTTCGATTTCAGATCGGCAATACATCGATCAATGGGTTCAATCATCATTACCATACCGGCACCACCACCAAAGGCATAGTCATCTATCTCTTTGTGTTTGCCAAGCGAGTATGGTCTGAGATCGACAATATTTATACTAACCAATCCCTTATTGATAGCGCGTTTTAATATCGAATCTGAAAAAGGACTTTCGAGTAATCGCGGCAAGCAGGTAATGATATCAATGTGCATAAAGCTAAATTACACCAGCCTGATAAGAATTGCTATAAATCAAGAAAGCCATCAGGCAGTTGAACCACAATTTTTCTTTTCGATTTGTTGATGGAGACAATAAAGGGACCGTTTACCGGTATCAACACATCTTTTCCCAGGTAGTTTAATTCCAGCAAACGATTAGCTCCGGACTGCACAACTTCTTTAATGATTCCCAAAGGTTGCGCATCTTCATCTTCTACTTGAAACCCAATAATCTCATCGTCATAAAATTCTCCGCGCTTTAATTTTGGCCGGGCTGCTTTCTCAATATAGATACTGCAACCCTTCAGCATATTTGCCTGTTCAAGGGTATTCACATCTTCAAACTTTACAAAAGCTTTATCGCCCCTATCGGATAGTGTACTTACAAAGTAGGGGACGAGGCTATCTTTGATTTCAAGAAATAAAGATTTTATCTCACTCAAATCAACAGCCTCGGTAATAACCAGAGTTACTTCGCCTTTAAGGCCGTGTGTTTTAGCTACGTACCCGATTTTATAACACGTTTCTTTATTCATTTTACACAACAATCAGAAACAAAAAATGCCCCCGGCAATCGGGGGCATTTTGTA
>DPSB01000078.1:6440-7057 GCA_003537495.1 Cytophagales bacterium
GAGGTTCAGCAGATGTTTCTTCTGCAGGAGTTTCAGCAGGAGCAGCCACCACTTCAGCTTTCTTACGAATAGCTTCAGCGCGTGCTTCTTTAACTTTCGATTCAGCTTCTTTACGAGCTTTGGCCGCTGTTTGCTTAGCCTTAGCTACACCTTCAATCTTAGATTGAATTTTTTCTTGTTTCAATTTTACCCACTCAGTCAATTTTGAGTCGGCTTGCTCTTGTGTTATAGCGCCTTTAGCTACACCAAGTTGTAAGTGTCTGCGCAACATTATACCCCGGTATGAAAGCATAGCCCGAACAGTATCTGAAGGCTGAGCACCTTTCATCAACCAATCGAATGCTTTGTTGTCATCCAGAATAATAGAGGCAGGTACAGTTAAAGGATTGTAGGGACCTATTTTTTCAATGAATTTGCCATCACGTGGCGAGCGCGAGTCTGCTACGACTACATCATAAAGAGAGAGTTTTTTGCGGCCTCTGCGCGCTAATCTGATTTTTACTGCCATTTTCTTAGTTTTTTAAATGTTGGAACTCGTCCGTTTTTTAAAGGACTGCAAAGGTACCCTATTTTCTCAATTGACCAAGCAGAATTGAAAGCCAATATCCTTAACACTT
>DPSB01000155.1 GCA_003537495.1 Cytophagales bacterium
TCTTGTTTGATATCAAGGCGACCCACAGTTTCAAATGGAGGTGCTCCAGAATTTCTACTTTGATAGGTTGGCGGAGTATCTGGCCCAAAGATGGTGGGAACCTGAGCACTACCAGTGCCCGGTGTAACGGTTTGCCCATTTACACTCACCAGATCCAAACTATTAAGTTGATTGTTATCAACAGTATAGAACAACTCTGAGTTTGGTATAGTAACAGCCGAAACAGAAATAGTTAAATCCACACCAAAGGACTTATGTGGTTTTGCGGTATTGTACCAACCTTGATTTAATCCATACCCAAAAGCTTTAAGGGCAGGTTTGGTATAGCCATCTAAAAGCATAGTGGCATCCTTAAGACTGCCGGTCATCAATTCATTTAAATCGCCCTGCGCCCAGGCACCAAATGAAACTGTTGATACTAAAAATAGAATAAGGATTTTTCTCATAGAATTTGATTTATCGGTTATGCAAGTTATTTAAAATATCGCAACACAATGAAAACCGGTTAAACATTTCTGTTTAGAAGCAATTCAAACACAACCTAAATTGGTTTGCGAATTCTCAACCATCGGGTTCATCCTTCAATCAGGTGTTTAGTAAACGACTTTAATCAAGAACTTTATTGTCGAACCCGATAAATTATAGTCGCAGCATGAGCCGGTAGCCACGAATTATCAAGGCAGTAGCTGTTTTTCCATATTAAGCTGTTTTATTTGTAGTAGAATACGATTGGGTAATTTTTAACTGTAATTAGAATCACTTTATGGACATAGATTTTGTAGTTACCTGGGTGGATATGAATGATCCGAAATGGCAACAGGATTTTGCCAAATATTCAGGTAAAATAGATAATACAAAAAACGAAGTAACAGAAGCTCGCTTCAGAGACAATGGGTTGCTGAAATTCTGGTTCAGGGGCATAGAAAAATTTGCGCCCTGGGTAAGAAATATTCATTTCGTTACCTGCGGCCAAAAGCCTGCGTGGCTAAATGCGGAACATCCCAAGTTGAAACTGGTGAATCATACAGACTATATTCCAAATCAATTTTTACCTTGCTTTAACTCAAGCCTGATTGAAATTTATCTACATAAAATACCGGGGTTAGCGGAACACTTTGTTTATTTCAACGATGACTTTTTTATCATCAATCATCTTAAAGAAGAACGGTTTTTTACAAACGGAATTCCGAATGACATTGCATCGTTTCGGATAAACCTTGGGCTCTCGTTATGGACCAAGTGTTTAAAAAACAACATTGCCATTATTAATAAGCGTTTTGATAAGAAGGAAGTTTTGAAACGCGACCATGATAAATGGTTCAATCCAAAATACGGCAGCAAAGCAAGGCTTACCCGGCTCTTACAACCTTACGATAAATTTATAACACTAAGAACACCGCATAACGCCCAACCTTACACTAAAACTACGTATCAGGAAGTGTGGGATTATGCAGGAAGTGAGTTAACCGAAATGTCGAAGAATCGCTTTCGCAGTCCGCGCGATTACACACAAGAATTATTCAGAACCTGGCAAATCTGCCAATCGAATTTTGTACCCTATAATACTTATGATGACACCAAGATGTTTCCTTTGGTACTCAGGTCTGCTCAGGCCATTAAGGCAATCCGCGAGCAATCGTATAAACTGGTTTGTGTGAATGACAGCGAGTATATCCGAAATTACGACAAGACATTGAATGATGTGCGGTTAGCATTTGAAAGTATTCTGCCTGAAAAATCGGGCTTTGAGAAATAATTTGGTTGAAGAACAGTTAGTAATAATGATCAAGTCTTTGAACAATGTATTATAAAATGCGTCCAAAAGAAGAATTTGTTTTTTTCTTATTTCAGAAGTGGTGTATTTTAACTGCACCAAAACCCAAAGCGACACGATAATTATTCCCCCAATGAACGCCAGCGATCCCTTTATTTATCATTATTTAAATTTAAAAAAGCAGATTTCTGGTAGCCAATGCAATTAACCCTATGTCAAAAATTCAGCATAATCCCCCAACAACATCCCTCATCATTACAACCTATAACCGAAAGGATGCCTTAGAATTAGTATTGCTAAGTGCTTTGAGACAAACAATACCACCAACTGAAATAATTATTGCCGATGATGGCTCGAAAGACGACACGCGACAACTGGTAGATTCCTATCGGGCCAAAACCACAATTCCAATAATACATGCCTGGCATGAAGATACGGGCTTCCGGTTATCAGCCATTCGCAATCTGGCCATTTCTAAATCTCATGGTGATTATATTATTCTGATTGATGGAGACATAATCTTGCACAAACATTTTATTAAGTCACACTTAAGCCATGCCGCAGCAAATAGATTTATTCAGGGTTCGAGAGTTATGCTGAAAAAACGGCTAACACAACAATGCCTAACAAGTCATCAAATTGATTTCAGTTTTTTTCAGTGGGGAATTAAAAAACGATTTAACAATATTTATTTTCCGCCCTTATCGAGTTTTTTTTCGTACAGCTCTGAAGACGATACAAAGGTAAGAGGTTGCAATCTATCGTTTTGGAGAGCGGACGTACTAGAAGTAAATGGATTTAATGAAGATTTTGTGGGTTGGGGCCGGGAGGATACAGAATTCATGATTCGCATGCTAAATAGTGGAAAGCAATTCTATAAAATAAAGCTGGGTGGGTTTGGTTATCACCTTGATCATCCCATAAGTTCGCGGGTTATGCTGGAAGAAAACAAAAGAATTTTAAGTGTTGCTATTGCCAACAAATCTAAAAGATGCGTGAATGGCGTGGATAAATATAATACTGACTGAGTCTTCTGCACTAAGAGCATTGCAATCAATCAGCAACGGTGTGCTAACATGGATGTTAGCTGAGTATTTTATTTTTCAAAAGCAGATTTTTCTGAAAAAACACTTTCCAAAAATGGTTGAACTAATTTCCGATGTTCGTCTGTAGCTTTCTCGTTATCATTTAAACAAAAAAATAACGGTTTATTACGATCTAACCGTTCTCTGAATCTAAGTCTATACAGTTGTATCCGTTCGGCTATTTTTTTATTTACGTACCTCAAATGGCCATGACCCACAGCCAGTGAATAATATCCAATAGCAGACCGATGGAAGTCGCCATCGGTTCGGATACGATGATACTGCGATTTTTTTACTTCGTCCTTAAATACCTGTTCAACAGCATTTTGATAGTCTGATTTTCTATACGCGTCAATATTATGATGTGGCAGTCCTGAATAAAACTTTCCGTATTTTTTTTCAACTAAGCTCATAGAATTGATTACTGTTCTACGGTAATGGCCATCATCTCTTATAAAGGCCATAAACCGATGATACCATTTACCTAAATTTCTTTTTTTAAGGCATACGATAGGATTACCATCTTCTGCGAAGAAAAAATCGGGTAAAAGATTAGCGTTAAAGAACATATCATCATTAGCATACAAAAAATGTTCAGACAATCCGGGAATCCGATACAAGAAATACTCAATAGCAATTGCATTAAATAAGGGCAAAACCTCTGTCGGTATAATTTCAGTATGATCAATTACTCTGACTTTTGGATGATTAGTATTTAACCAATCGGGTTTTTGGTTATCGGTTACAATAAAAATGTTCCTTATCCACGGGACATGCTTTTCTACCGATCTTAAAGAATATTTTAGTTCATCATTATCTTTGTACCGACCGGCCGCATCCGTTTCTGATGTATTGTCTAGTACTTTCGTGAATATCTGTTTCTTTTCCTGCCACTTCGGGTCACTTCCATCTACCCATAGGTACACCAGGTCAATTTCTATATTTGCACTCTCCATAACCTTAACTATAGAATTGTAAATGTACATGCGAGATTTAATTGCACTGTTGCCGTGCATAAAAATCTAAGGCTTTTCTAAGCTTTTAAAATTGAGCATAAACCAGCTTCTCAAAAGCTGTCAAATTACTTTTCAAAAGCAGACTTTTTGGGAAAAAGGCTTTCCAGGAAAGGTTGCACCTTTTGCCTGTGTTTATCCGTAACGTGCTGGTTATCGTTTAAACAGAAAAGCAAAGGCTGGTATTTGCTGATGTATTCCTGAAAGTTCTGTTTGTAGATCAAAATCCTACTGGCCACTTTCCTGCCCACATATTGTAAATAACCGCGGCCTATAGCTAGCGAATAATACGCAATGGCCGATCGATGAAAATCACCAACAGTTCTGGTACGATTGCGCTGCGATTGTTTTACTTGATCATAAAAAATTACTTCAATGGCGTTTTGATAATCAGATCTAAGGAACGAATCAATATTATGATGCGGCACACCTGAATAAAATTTACCAGTCTTTTTTTCCACTAAGTGCATGGAATCAATTAACATTTTTTGGTAATAACCCACATTTAGCAAAAGCGTTTTTAACTGATGATGCCACTTGCCCAAGAGCTTTCGTTTCAGGCGAACAATAGGATAGCCATCTTTTGCAAAAAAGAAATCGGGGGTAAGATCTGCGTTAAAAAACATATCGTCATTGGCATACAAAAAACGTTCCGATAGACCTGGAATCTTGTATAAGAAATACTCAATTACGCTGGAATTAAATGTAGGCAAGGCTTGTGCCGGAATAATGGTTGTGTGATCAACCACTTTGATTTTGGGATTATCTGTATTTAACCACTCAGGCTTCTGATCATCGGTTACAATAAAAATGTTTCTGATCCACGGGGCATGCTTTTCAACAGATCGCAAGGCATATTTTAACTCATCGTTATTTGCATATCGCCCAACCGCATTTAACTCGGTGTTATCGATGGGGGCATTTGTAAAAACCTGTTTCTTTTTTTTCCAATTGGGGTCGCTCCCATCCACCCAAAGGTAAACCAGATCAATTTCTATATTTTTACCGTCCATAAGGTTAGCATACGATCGGCAAGATAACCATTAGGCTATGATTATTTGCAAAAACCAATTTGCTGCTTCCGCTACACTCAAAAAATTTATGGGCTGCCATTTTAAAAATAACTTCCTCTTTAAAGTAGTACGAGCCTTAAATTATTTACTTTGAATTTTTTTAAAGGAAGTTAGTCGTGAAATTGGCAGAAAGCATAGCACAGCGTTATTTATGAAAGGTCTCGTTATCCGATCTACCGGTTCATGGTATGAGGTGCGGTTGCAAACCGGTGCGGTTATTCAATGCCGCACGCGCGGTAAGATGCGCCTGGAGGGTTACAAAGAATCAAATCCAATTGCAGTTGGGGATTATGTTGAGCTGGAGGATTTATC
>DPSB01000051.1 GCA_003537495.1 Cytophagales bacterium
GGTATTGTGGAAGGCGAAGGGTTTGAACCCTCTGCCAACGGCACAATCGTTTATCTAAACGGTGGCGATGATTTAAGCATCCCCTTGGCAAAAGTTGAAAAAGCGGGCGGTAAAATTCTGCTTCCTAAAACCAGCATCGGTGGCAACGGATTTATGGCCCACATCCTGGATACTGAGGGCAACCGGGTAGCCTTGCACTCCATGAATTAAAATCAAGTATGGCCTATAGTAAAAAAACTGGCAACGCGGATTCGCGAATATTTAATTCATGTACCACGCTTGGTGGAGAAGCAAATGATGGGCGGCCTCACCTTTATGGTTAACGGCAAGATGTGTGTGGGCATTATTAAAGATGAATTGATGTGCCGGATTGACCCGGAGCTGCATACCGAAGCCGTAGAACGCACGGGTTGCCGCACCATGGATTTTACAGGCAGACCGATGCGTGGGTATGTGATGATTAATGAAATCGGGATGAAATGTAAAAGCGATTTTGAGTATTGGTTAAACCTTGCACTTGATTTTAACAAGCGAGCCAAAGCCTCAAAGAAGAAAAGTAAGTAAACTCAAAGTAACACGATTCTTAATTCGTATCTATTCATACAACTCTACTTCTCCAACTGCTATATTTTTTTTGTGATTAAACACAATTCTCAGTTGCGATGTGGTGATCGGCTCAAAGTGAAGTTCGGTAATTGTATTGGCTTTTAGCAATGGTTTATTTTTGAACGTTACCGGATTCCACTTCTCGTTTTGCAGATATTCAAACTGAAAATCATCCGGTAATTCAAACCTGGCATTAGCTACCACTGAAAGTTTAGCCCTCGACAGGGAAACATCTTTACCAAAATCCAACGCCATCCAATCGGTGGTTGAAGTGGAACCTTCGCTTGTCCAATGATTAGTGATTTCTGTAAAGTACCACGCACGACCATCAAATGCCTGATTAACCGAATCAACAACATTGTTTACCGATGCGGTTGCGATCGGATACCCTGCTTTCGAAATATTGAGGGCTTTATTTTCAGATTCTCGTTCAGGCTTTGTTAAAACAGATTTTCCCACCGCTACTTTGTAACCAGGCTCCTGCTGTTCAAGGTTAACACGTTTACCATCCACAAAAACAGTCAGGCCTTTGCCGAGTTTATATTTCTCACCATCGCGATCGTACACAACGGTAAGATCATGACCATGGTACCGGATATTATCCAAAGCAAAATAGGTAATTGATTCATCCACCAACGGATTAATCCACACACTATCACTTGCCAACGGCATGATACCACATAAACCCGAAATCACCAGGTTGTTGTAGGTAGAATGATTGTAATGATTGCTCCAGTAATAATGTACAATCGGTTCACCCAAGTTCGGATCGTAGTTTTCAACCAGATTGATTTTTCCGGTTGGTAGATAATGTTGTTTGGTGTACAAACGCAATGCATGCAAGTAATCGGAATTGTCAATCACTGTCTGCCGATAATTGTTCAACACATTGGCCATACCCGTAAGCATCATGCTGGTTTGATAGGGCCAACTCGGGCCGTTCCATTGACTGCCACGTTTGCCTTCGTGCCATAAAAACTGGTGGAAATAAAACTCATACGCAGGTTCGTTGGTGCGGTAGCCATACTTACCTAACAACTTTGATGTATCCGTTAAATGTTGCCACGCTTGTGTAAACTTTAAGGTGTCGGCTGGCAGGTTAAAGTACCAGGGGGCAAACCCAGCCAACTCTCGTCCCCGAATAAAATCCCAATACTTTACGTATTGATTGTTTACCTGAAACCGATCTGTAAAATGTTGTAACGACTCGTTCCATAAATCGCGCTCAACATGTAATTGCAATGCGGTAGCCTTTGCTGAATACATGGCTGCAGTTTCTGCACCATCACCGCGCATGGCTGCGATCCGCGCGATAGCCAATGCATTTCCATACTGATAACTGTTTATGGTTGGGCGAAAGGCTTCACCACCGGCAAACCCATCCTTGCCACCCGATGCATCAATAGATGCAATAGTATATTCAGTTGCATCGGGCATGGCTGCGATGTAATACATACGTTTAGTGCTGTCCCAATGATCATTCCATTGATTAAACACATCTATCATATTATTAATGTGACCTACTACAAATTCGGTATCACCATCAACCAGATAGCGGGCATACGTTGCATCGGCTACACTTTCACTATACTTGCGATCATTACCTCCGTTATAGAGATAGGTAATATAATCGTCCATATACTGTGGATTGCGCAACCAGCGACCTTCGTAAATATGATGTTGGGCTGCGGCATTGATGGTACAGAACGGATCGCGATCCCACGACACATGGTTGATAAACTCTGTAATCACATGCCCGTTGGGCACCTTGCGCAGATGCGCTTTGTATAATTTCCAACGATAATAATACACCTGCTCGATAGCAGAATCCGAGCATTCAAAAAACGGAACGTTGTCTTTGTACCAATCCGCATCTTCCTGAAAATATTCTTTTGCCAGTTTATCGCGGTTCAGTTGAAAAGAATCCGGTTGCGTGCAGGCCGTAATAATTACTAATAAGATGAGGCTGAAATATCGCATTTAGGACTATTGATGGTTACGTTGGGGTTTGCACAGTTGCCGGTTTAGGAAGCCTTGCTAAATGCGAAGCATGGCAAGGCTGACCAGTTGTAACGTGTCCCCGTGGCAAATGTAAATAATGAAACCCAAAAGTTATGAGGACACCGAGCCCGGCAATTGGGCAAACCTTGTGTTGGGCGCAGTTTTATTTTGTCAACTCTATAAACGTGGCGTAGTAGTTAGTCAGGCAGGTTATGTCGGTCTCCATTTCAAAAGTCAAATTTGTCTTTCCTCTCTTAAAGTCAACTTTGATTTTGTAACCAGGATTTTGAGTACTGTCCGCAATAGTCAATTTGAGTTTTTCTCCTTCCTTGTCGGATAGTTTAAATTCTTTTTCAGTCCCAATTCTTAAGTCGGACAGGTTCTTTTTTGTCAGACTGTCGAGGAACTCTAACCAAGGATTTAAATCTCTTTGGCTAATTGACACTTGGCTGAATTCAAAGCTCGTGTCGTCAATTGGTTCCGTCACATTAGCTCTCAACAAGTCCTTTCTATCCCAAAATTTAGTTTTGAATCTCAATTTGAATTGAAAATAGGAGTCGTTGTCGGCAATGAATTCGTTTTCAGCTGCCCACTCGATTTCTTCCCATCCTCTCGTTGATAATAGTCTCATCTAATCTGTCGGATAAAATTCTGACTAACGTTTCACAAG
>DPSB01000397.1 GCA_003537495.1 Cytophagales bacterium
GTGAAGATAACCGAAACCGAACGCAAGGAGGTTATCCAAACATTAGTAGAAGAGAATAAGATTAGCCCCGATACAGCAAAACAAGTATCAACCACTGGGGTTACAGAAATAAAAGCAGAAGAAAAACCGGAGGTTAAACCCGAAGAAAAAAGTGAGTCCAAAGCAGTTACACCACTTGCTCCGGCCGATACCCGTACGTTCTTATTTAGAATTACAGCGTTGGCAGATAAAGATACCCTTGGCGGGGATGTAGATGTATTCGATCCGGATTCAAAGAACAAGCGTAAGATGGCTACTTACCGCGGTAACGATGCTGTTACAGTAAAGTCGATTAATAAGTCGGGTAATATGTGGTTGCAATGCGAAGTGTTTGGTTACCGCAAATTGGAGTTGCCGCTTAATTTTAATAATCCGGATAGTACAGAAGGTGTTCGGATCGAAAACAATGTGATTCATGTTCCATTTGAATTAGCCCGACTACAAAAAGGCGATAAGGCCATTATGTTTAATGTGTACTTCTATAAAGATGCTGCCGTGATGCGGCCCGAGTCGCGCTACGAGGTAAACAGTTTGCTTGAAATGATGAATGAAAATCCTGATTATAAGATTATGATTCATGGCCACACCAACGGCAATGCAGCAGGTAAAATTATCTCTATGGGTGCAAGCAAGAACTTCTTTCAACTCAATACTGATAATAAAGAAGGGCGTGGATCTGCTAAAAAACTTTCGGAGGAAAGAGCCGTATTGATGAAGCAATTCCTCATCGAAAACGGGGTAAAAGCAGACCGCATTCAGGTGAAAGCCTGGGGTGGAAATCAACCCATTTACGATGTGGATCATGCCTCGGCCCATGCCAATGTGCGGGTAGAGATTGAGATTCTGGAAGACTAAATCCATAGTTTATTCAGGCAGATTCATGCTTTAAGAGACGCAGAAGACCCTAAAATTTGCTGTTTACTTGCATAAATTATTAACTTGGAGGCTATTCCAAATTTTAAGGAAGTATGCATAAAACTTTACGTGCACTATTAATTGTGTTTTTGGTTGCCAGTGGCAGTCAATTGGCTAAAGCCCAGGGGGAGCCTAATTACCATGTAATAATCGGTGTATTTGCTAAGCAGGATTATGCTTTGCGTTTTACCGATAAAGCCAATCAGAATGGGTTTAATGCACAATATGCCATAATCAACCCAAGTAAGCCAAAGTGGTATTATGTTTCAGTATTTCAATCTACCGATAAACGCAAAGCCTATGCTTTTTTAATTCGTTTACGTGCCGAATCAGAGCATAAGCAAGCCTGGATTTATATCGGTAAGGCTGGTGAAGGGCAGCCTGTTGTAGAGCAAAAACCCGAAGAAGAAAAACCTGTAATAGAAATAAAGCCCGAAGAGAAGCCGGTGGAGCAACCCAAAATAGATTCCGTAAAGGTTGATACCGTGGCTCAAAAGCCAGTAGAAGAAAAACCTGTTGTGGAAGAAAAGCAAGTAGTTAAAAAGCCTGCAGGTAAACCCTTTATTTTCAAAATGCAAACTGCCGAAGGCGAGGCCGTAACAGGTGAAGTTCATTTGCAGGAATCAACCAATGCTACCCAATATCAAGCGTTTAAAGTAAACGAAATAGTATATGTGGAGGCACCTAAGAATGCCCGTGGTAATTATGTGATTGTAACACAGGCGGCCGGGTATCAACCAGTAAGTATGATTTTAAGTTACCGCGAACCAAGCCCTGAAACCGGGCAAGATGGTGAAGCGATTATACCCATTGAAGTAAGCAAAGTAAAGCGTGGCGATTACATCGACTTTACCAATGTGCGTTTCTTCCGTAACTCTGCTATTCTTGAACCAGCCGCACAAAATGAATTAGATGGTTTGGTTGATCTGATGAAGGAATCAACAGGCTATAAAATTCGGGTACACGGCCATTGCAACGGTAATCAAGATAAAGAAGGTTCTGTTCTTGGTTCAAGCACAAACTTCTTTGCACTTGAGCCGGGTAAAAACAAGATCGGCAAGTTCTCAGCAAAAGAACTTACTACCGAACGTGCTGCTACGGTAAAAGCTTACTTAGTAAGCCAGGGTATCGCAGCCTCGCGCATTGATATAAAAGGTGAAGGTGGTAAAATTCCATTGTATCCTGAAGGCGGAACGTTAGGCCAATACAACGATCGGATTGAGATAGAGATCACGAAACGATAATTTATTTATCGGTTTAACAAAAGCGCCCTGATTTATCGGGGCGTTTTTTTTACGTACTTATATTTTGTCGTGATTGACCGTTTAAATTGACATTTTCACCCACCATTAAAAGTATGCCATATCTTTCCTTTGTATTGCAAAAGAAATCATAATATGCAGTTAAATGTTATTTCAAAAAAACAGCTTATAAGCGGTCGAGTTATTAGTGGTTTTGTTGTCTTGTTTCTCTTATTTGATGCAAATCATCAAATTTTTAAAATTGCCCGATGTTATAGAAACTACGGTTAGCCAATTGGGATACAAAGAACATCATATCATCATCCATGGAATTCTGGTGTTTATACCAACTTTACTTTACCTGATACCACGCACTTCCGTTTTAGGGGCTATTTTATTAACCGGTCATTTAGGGGGTGCAATAGCTTCTCACCTGCGAATCGACAATCCGTTATTTAGCCATACACTCTTTCCGGTTTACATCGGAGTGCTGATGTGGGGCGGATTATGGTTGAGAGATACTCGTGTGCGCGAAATGTTCAGAACATAAATTGGATCACATTGTCATCGCCTTCAAAATATCATGCTGCGTAATAATGTGGGCTTTCTCCAGTTCATCGCGCACCAACAATGCTTTGTTGCTTTTATTCAACATAGAGGTGAGTACATCTAACGTGCTATCGAGCGCCACTACCTGCATCGGCTTATCCATAATCTCGCCCACGGCTTTGTCTTTGATGGTGGGATCTTGAATTATCTTCTCGATTAACGAGGCCGTGGTTACGCTACCCACAAACTCATTTCCTTCCAATACAGGCATCTGATCTACACCTTCCTTATTCATAATGCGTATAGCTTCGCCTATGCTGGATTTTTTGGTTACTGTAAGCAACGTGTCTTTTCCATTTCTTCCGGCAATAATTTCGCGCGCGGTTCCATAAGCACGCTCTTCCAGAAAGCCGTGGTCTTTCATCCACATGTCGTTATATACTTTGTTGAGGTAACGTGTGCCATGGTCCGGCAAAAGAATTACCATCACATCATCTTTTTTTAAATTTTCTTTGGCATACTCTAAAGCACCGTGCAAAGCCGAACCGCTACTCCAACCCACAAACAAGCCTTCTTCTTTTGATAATCTACGGGCCGCAATGGCGCCATCCTTATCCGTAACTTTAATAAACTGATCAATTACATCGAAGTCAACATTCTTAGGTAAAATATCTTCACCAAAACCTTCTGTGAGATAAGGATAAATCTCGTTGCGATCGAAGATTCCGGTTTCCTTATATTTTTTAAACACCGAACCATATGTATCAACACCTACCGCAACAAGGTTTGGATTTTGTTGCTTTAAATAACGAGCCGTACCGCACATAGAGCCGCCAGTTCCTACTGTTGCTACATAGTGCGTAATCTTTCCGGCTGTCTGATTCCAGATTTCCGGCCCGGTACTTTCAAAGTGAGCCTGAGCGTTAGACGGATTATCGTATTGATTGGGATAAATTGAATTGGGAATTTCTTTGTTGAGTTTACGCGCTACTGAATAATAAGAGCGAGGATCTTCCGGTTCTACATTGGTAGGGCAAACAATAACTTCTGCACCAACCGCTCTCAGAATGTTAATTTTCTCCTGC
>DPSB01000398.1 GCA_003537495.1 Cytophagales bacterium
AGGGAAAAAATGGCAAGCCACACGCCAGTTGCCCGATGATTTACAAAGCCCCCCCACAGTTTCAAAAGCCGATGCTAATTCGGGGCCGATCATTAGTATGACGGTGCAGAGTAACACGCGCAACCATCTTGAACTTACCGAATATGCCAACAACGTGTTGGTAGAACGTTTACAAACTATTCCCGGTGTAAGTGGCATTCAGATCTGGGGCGAAAAACGTTTTGCCATGCGCATCTGGATTGATCCGGCAAGACTTAGCGCATACGGGTTAACTGCATTAGATGTGCAACAAGCCTTAAATCGCGAAAACGTAGAATTACCGGCCGGAAAAATTTCGGGTAATTCGACCGAACTAACTGTTCGCACATTCGGTCGGTTATTTACCGAAGAAGAATTTAACAATGTAATTATTAAATCTTCACCCGATAGCGACATTCGCTTGCGCGATATTGGTGAAGCAGTGCTTGGGCCTGAGAACGAAGAATCAATTCTGCGCGAAAGTAATATCGGCATGGTGGGTATGGCCATTGTGCCGTTGCCTGGCTCCAACTATGTTTCCATTTCCGATGAGTTCTACAAGCGGATGGATCAAATCAAAAAAGAAGTACCAAGCGACATCCGGCTGGATATTGCGATGGATCAAACGGTATTCATCAAACGGTCTATTCTTGAAGTGGAAGAGACGCTTATCATTTCATTTAGTCTCGTAGTACTAATTATTTATTTGTTCTTCCGCGATATGCTGATCGCATTACGCCCACTTATTGATATTCCGGTATCGTTGCTGGCCACATTTTTTATTATGTACCTGTGTGGTTTTTCAATCAATGTACTTACCATGCTTGGGATTGTGTTAGCTACAGGCCTGGTGGTGGATGATGGTATTGTGGTAACGGAAAATATTTATAAAAAATTAGAAGGCGGCATGAATAAATACCAGGCCGCGCTGGAAGGGTCAAAAGAAATTTTCTTTGCTGTAATTTCTACCTCCATTACGCTGGCCATTGTATTCTTACCAATTCTTTTCCTGCAAGGCTTTACGGGCCGGTTGTTTACAGAGTTTGGCGTGGTGGTAGCGGGTGCGGTATTGGTTTCGGCTTTTGTATCGCTCACGCTTACGCCTGTATTGAGCGTAAAACTTACACGCAGTCATCACAAGCACTCTTGGTTTTACAACGTAACCGAACCTTTCTTCCAAAAGATGGAAAGTGGTTATGCAAACTTGTTGGGTAAGTTTATGAATGTGCGCTGGATGGCGACAGCTATTATTCTTGCTTGTTTAGGAATTACCTACCTGATAGGATCAAACATTCAATCCGAACTTGCACCACTGGAAGACAGAAATCAATTTCGGTTGCAGTTAACCGCGCCCGAAGGTACTGCGTACGAGTACATGGATAATTATGTGCGCGAGATGGTTGATTTTGTGATCGACTCAGTTCCGGAACATAAAACAGCGCTGTCGGTAACGGCACCTGGTTTTACAGGTAGCGGTTCAGTTAACACTGGTTTTGTTCGCGTTACCTTGGTTGATCCAGACCAGCGCGAGCGCTCGCAACAGGAAATTGTAGATGCCGTTAGTCGCAACCTGAAAAATTTCCCGCAAGGCCGTGCTTTCGCGATTCAGGAACAAACTATTTCAGTAGATAGACGTGGAGGCTTGCCGGTAGCATTTGTAATTCAAAACAACAACTTCGATAAATTAAAAGAGGCTATCCCAAAAATGTTGCTGGCGGCCAATCAACATCCCGATTTACAAACCGTGGACATTGACCTGAAGTTTAACAAACCTGAATTGCGTGTGCAAATCAATCGTCTGAAGGCAACGCAACTGGGCGTGAGTGTGCAAGACATTTCGCAAACGCTGCAATTGGCGTATAGTAATTTGCGCTTCGGCTATTTTACCCGCGATGGAAAACAATATCAGGTAATGGGTCAGGTTTCAAAACCAAATCGCGATGATCCTGCCGATTTAAAAAATCTTTATGTGCGGGCCAGATCAGGCGAATTGGTTTCAATTGATAACCTGGTAACAATCGAAGAATCTACTACACCTCCAACTTTGTATCGTTTCAACCGGTTTAAGTCGGCCACCATTTCGGCAGGCCTTGCGCCCGGCAAAACAGTAGGTGATGGAATTAAGGCGATGGAGCAAATTGCCAGCGAACAATTAGATGAAACGTTTACAACATCACTTTCGGGTGTGTCGCGCGATTTTGCAGAGAGCTCAGGCAACACAGCATTTGCCTTTTTGCTTGCACTTGCACTTATCTATCTGGTATTGGCCGCCCAGTTTGAAAGCTTTGTTGATCCGTTTACCATTATGCTTACCGTGCCCTTGGCGATTTGCGGAGCCTTGATTTCGCTCTGGGTATTCGGACAAACATTAAATATCTTCTCGCAGATAGGTATGATCATGTTGATTGGATTGGTAACCAAAAACGGAATTCTGATAGTTGAATTTGCCAATAAGAAACGCGAAGAAGGCTTATCAAAAATGGAGGCGGTGTTAGAAGCTTCGCGCTTGCGCTTGCGTCCTATTTTGATGACGAGTTTAGCGATGGCATTGGGTTGTTTGCCTATTGCCTTATCGTTAGGAGCAGCCTCCACCAGTCGTAAACCATTGGGTATTGTAATTGTGGGCGGAGTAATTTTTTCGCTCGTATTAACCTTGTTTGTAATACCTGCCATGTACACCTATCTGTCGCGCCAACGCAAGCATAATCCGCTTGACGAAGCGATAACAGTGCCTTTGCAAAAACCAGAACTTGCGTATGAAGCTTAAAGTTATTGCCGCCCTGGTGGTGGTAAGTTCAATTACATTGCCGGTATTTTCTCAGAAGCAGGTTTTATTGGATGAGGTTATAGGTCTTGCATTGGAGAATGGATACGATGTACGTCTTTCTAAAAATGCATTGGAGGCGGTAACTACCGATAATGGCTTTGCCGTAGGCGGATTTTTGCCACAGCTCAATGGAACGGCATCTACAACCTGGAACAACAACAATCAAAAATTGGAATTTCAGGATGCCTCAAGAAATAATAGTGGTAAAGCAGAATCGAATAATACCGCTGCGGGTGTTCAGCTAAACTGGTTGTTGTTTGATGGCACCAGAATGTTTGCAACCCGTGCCCGCCTTGCCGAACTGGAAAAGCAGGGAATGGTTAATGTAAAAAACCAGATGGTTAACACCATTGCGCAGGTTGTTACCAATTATTATAACATCATTCAGCAAAAGCAACAACTAAGGGCATTGGTAGAGCTAATGTCGCTTAACGAGGAGCGGGTTCGGTTGGCCGATCGCAAACTTTCAGTAGGTGCGGGCATTAAACAAGAGTTGTTGCAAGCGAAATTAGATTTGAACGCACAGCGCACGCAATTCATTAATCAGCAAACTGCAATCGAGCAATTAAAAAATCAACTGAATGTATTGGTAGGCATGAAACTGCCGGGAACATTTGAGGTTTCGGATTCTATCGAGATAAATCTCGCCATCACAAAAGAGGAGATAGCAGAAAATATAGACAGCAAAAATTTTCTATTGCAATCTTTCCGCCAGAATATGTCAGTAGCGCGTTTACAATATCGCGAGCGCTTTGGTGAATACTTCCCCACGATTTCATTCGGGGCTGCATATAATTATTCCTTTACCAATAATGAAAGATTAATTAACCCCTTTCAATCGCTTACAAGTAGAACCAATGGTTATAATTATGGCTTTACGCTTGGCGTGCCCATTCTGAACAACTTTGTTACCCGTAGAAATGTGCAGCAGGCTGAGATCAATTTTAACCGTCAGGAATTACTGTACGATCAGCAGCGTGCCGTAATTAACACAGCAGTTCAAAACGCTTATGTGAATTATGATAATGCCCGAAAGGTTTTATTAATCGAAGAAGAGAACATTCTGCTTGCTAAAGAGAACGCTAACATTGCTATGGAAAGCTTTAAACGCGGAGTAAGTACTTTTATTGAACAACGCACGGCCCAGCAAAGTCTGGAAGAAGCCTATAACCGGCTGATCAATGCTCGGTATCTGGCTAAAGTTGCTGAAA
>DPSB01000297.1 GCA_003537495.1 Cytophagales bacterium
GCACTTACCCAGTCCCGATCTTCGGGTGGAGCAATTTCGGGCAGGTACGAATTGTAAAACACAAGGCTACCAATGTAGCCAACAGCTGCTAAGACAAAACACATCACACCCCAGCCCACATTCGGTTCCGGCCCCTTAAACCAGAAAAGCCCGATACAAGCAGCGCTGCCCAGCCAGGTAAAAAATTGCATAAACTTTTTTTTGTTACCACGCGAGTCGGCAACAGAAGACAGAATGGGCAACGCCAGCGCAATTATAAAATAGGCTGCGGCAAGTGAGTAATCATACAAAGATGTATTCTTAAACGTTCGGCCCAGCAAAGGCACTGTACTTTCTCCATAAGCCGCTTTAGTAATACCTGCAAAATATATAGGAAAGAATGTGGTGGTAATTACCAGATTATAAACCGAGTTAGCCCAGTCGTACATGCACCAGGCATTAATAACTTTTGTATTGCGATATGTAGTAGCCTCTGCCATAAAAAAATAGCCTTCTGAAAATTACAGAAGGCTATTTTTATTTAAATCAATTCAATTAACTCTAATTACTATCTCTGTCGTTGTCTTCAAGCGTAGAGTACAAAAGCTTTCTCGCATTTGCCTTTCGCAATTCAGTTTCAATGTCTGCAATAAGCCCACGTTTGGCGTCTTTATCCACTTTCAACGAAACTGTTATCTGATCGCGTTCCACTTCATCAAGTTTGGCCTTTTGCTCATTTACCCAGCGAATGATATCTTTTGTATCAATAAAAGTATCATCAGCCTGAATTTTAGGTTCCCTGCCATAAACCTGAGTTTTGGTAGGCTCACCTACATAGAGATTAGCCACCAACGATTTACGCATGAGTTTGCGTAATTGCGTAGCCTTCGGTATTTGTTGCTTAACCTCAAGTGTGCTCTTTCTCATTTCTGTCGTAACCATGAAGAAAAACAACAGCATGAAAACCACATCTGGCATCGAAGAAGTAGGAATGTCCTGCTTAACGTTTGTCTTTTTCTTAAATTTTGCCATACACTTTAGGGTTAATTAGTTACCGACTTTAGTAGGGTCAGCGATTGAAATGTTAAGCGGGATTCCAGCCCTGCCTTTTTCATAGATTGCCCTATTCTTTGGAATAGACAAATCTGAAGCAGCATCTCGGAATTCAGCATTTGTAACACCCGCTTGCTCCGCATACAAATCGTAATAGGCAGCTTGTACTATATCAAGCAGTTCAACAAATCTTTTATGACTGGTACCTCTGTCCGTTTTAAAAGAAACAATGGCTTTTTCAGGATTATCGGAACTTGCCGGGTCCTTGCCATTATTCAGCACAAAGGCCTTAATCTCATCTTTAAGTGTTCGGATATCCTCTCTTGGCTCTCCTTCAATCAAAAGAGCATCAGATGAGTTAATCTGGATCTTAAACATGTTGCGCTCCTGAATTTTAACATCCTCCGGAGGGTTAGCTTCCGGTGGCGGGGGTAGCGCAATACTTAAGCCTTTATTGTTCGGAATTGTAGTGGTTACCAGAAAGAATACTAGCAACAAGAAGGCTATATCAGCCATCGAAGCATTTGGAATTTCTGGCGTTGCTCTTGGCATTATTTTAAAGCTTTATTTATTTCTGAAAAGATTACTCCAATAACTGCTGCCACAAATACGATGTAAAATAGAATAAGTCCGGCACCAATCAGTTTTGATGATGACTCGTCTACTCCCATTAACGTATAGCGGGCAGTAACACTACCATCGGCCAACGCGTAGGAGATTAAAAATATCACTACCAGAACTGCAACCCCAGCCAGCGATTTTCCTAAACCAGCCGGAGATTTAATTGCATTGATTAAAGGTAGGATAATAGCCGCTCCAACCGCTACCAAAAAGAAGATGTACATGATGAACAATCCAATGTCTATACCATCCATAATACTAATTATTTAGATAGTTTATGCTTAACTAAAATATCCACAAGCGTGATAGAGGCATCCTCCATAGAGTTAACCAGGCTATCAATTTTTGAAACAAGATAATTGTAAAGTGTTTGAAGAATCATACCCACAATAAGACCACCAACGGTTGTGATCAAAGCGGTCTTCATACCATTTGCAACAACAGTAGGAGAAATATCACCGGCTGCTTCAATCGCATCGAATGCATTCACCATCCCGATTACAGTACCAAAGAAACCAAGCATTGGACCGAGTGAAATAAACAATGATACCCAGATCAGACCGCGCTCAAGGCGTGCCATTTCAACACCACCATAAGAAACAATTGACTTTTCTACCATTTCAATGCCTTCGGATGAGCGCATGAGGCCTTGGGTAAAGATTGACGCTACCGGGCCGCGGGTATTTTTGGTAACATCCTTTGCGGCTTCAATACCACCCTTAGCTAAGGCATCTTCTATCTGAGCCAATAGCTTCTTGGTATTAGTAGTGGCCAGGTTAAGGGTAATAATTCTTTCAATAGAAATTGCTAAACCTAAAATCAAACAGATAAGGATAGGCCACATAAATGGAGGACCGCCCTCAATGAATTTATCTTTTATCTGTTGCTGGAAAGATGCCTCCTCGGTGGGTGCGTCTTGAGCATCCTGAGAGTAAGCCTGTGTGGTGCTGAAAGCTAGCACCGCAATGAATGCAAAAATCGAAACTAATTTTTTCATGGTTTAAGGTTTAGATAATACTTGAAGTGGCCAAATTTAAAGGTTTTGGTTAATCCCAAACAAGAATTTAAAAAAAAAACTGAAATTCTATTCGGTGCTTTTCTGCTTTCTGCCATAGAATTCAAAATACGTCCGTTAGTCACGCAAAATTTCATTTTGTTCATTTTTTTTCATGTTGCCGTAATATCGGAAAATCGCAGTCGGGCAGTCTTTGAAAGGGATGGATTAATCTATTTCTTTGCGGGACTTTTTTGGAGAGGTGTCCGAGTGGTTGAAGGAGCACGCCTGGAAAGTGTGTATACCTGAAAGGGTATCGCGGGTTCGAATCCCGCCCTCTCCGCCAAACTGCGCTTGCCTGCGCTTCATTTCCTACGCCATAGCTTCGTTTGGCTTGCCAAATTCTAAATTCATATAAATGTGGTTTGTTTACATCATTAAGAGCCTCAATTCCGATTTCATTTACATTGGTTCTACCAATGTAAATGAATCGAAGACTTCAGTAACATAATGATCTGAAGTCACAATCAACAAAGCACTATGCCCCGTTTGATATTCTGGCTTATGTTGCTGTAAAAACCGAAACCAAGGCCCGGGAACTTGAGCAATATTTTAAAACCGGCTCAGGTAAAGCAATCCTTAAGAAAAGAATCTTACAGCTGACGAAGCTTTAGCGTAGTCTGCCGCCAAACTGCGCTTGCCCGCGCTTCATTTCCTACGCCATAG
>DPSB01000369.1:0-380 GCA_003537495.1 Cytophagales bacterium
CGACAAATACAAAATCTTTACCTGGGATGGCCAAAACTTCTCTGATCCGAAAGCCTTAATCAATTACCTGAAACAACAAGGTTTTGAAGTAGTAGTAATGTGCGATCCCGGAATAAAAGTTGAGCCCGGTTATAAAACGTACGATGATGGTGTGAAGTACGATGTATTCATCAAGTATCCCGATGGTATAAATTATCAAGGCCAGGTGTGGCCCGGTTGGTGCCACTTCCCTGCCTTTACCAAACCTGCCACGCGCGCATGGTGGGCCGAACAGTTCAAAGATTATGTTGCACTTGGCGTAGAAGGTTTCTGGAATGATATGAATGAGATTGCCACGTGGGGCCATTCGCTACCCGAAAATCTTGAGTTTGATTTTGAAG
>DPSB01000369.1:694-4310 GCA_003537495.1 Cytophagales bacterium
TCTTGAGTTTGATTTTGAAGGTGCAAAAGCTACTACCCGCAGAGGTCGCAATCTGTATGGTTTTCAGATGGCGCGCAGCACGTATGAAGGCACAAAAAAATTATTGAAAGGCAAACGTCCGTTTAATTTAACACGCTCGGGATTCTCTGGTGTACAACGGTATGCTGCCGTGTGGACCGGTGATAATGTGAGTTACGATGAGCATATGTTACTTGGTGTGCGATTGGTAAATAGTATGGGCTTAACCGGAATTGCATTCGCGGGATACGATGCCGGAGGTTTTGTGGGCGATGCCAATACCAAACTTTTTGCACGCTGGATTTCCATTGCCGCTTTCGCAAATTTCTTCCGTGCGCATACCATGATTAACACCCGCGATAGCGAGCCGTGGAGTTATGGCGAAGAAGTAGAAAACATTTGTCGCAACTACATCAAGTTCCGGTATCAGTTAATGCCCTACATCTATTCGCTGTTTTACGATGCAGCTAAAACCGGCATGCCCGTACAACGTTCATTGGCTATTAACTATACGCACGATCCACTTGTGTACAATGGCTTGTATCACAACCAATATCTGTTTGGCCCTTCTATCCTGGTTGCGCCTGTTGAAAGCAATAAAGAATTATTAAAAATCTATTTCCCGCAAGGCACCTGGTACGATTTATATACCGGTAAACAATGGCAAGGCAATCAGGAAGCAATAATTGAATCACCTATTCATAAACTTCCGGTATTTGTAAAAGCAGGGGGTGTTTTACCCATGCGGCCGGCACAAGCACATGCGGGTATTACCACTACCGAATTAGCCTTACATATTTATTGTGGAAATGATACCAGTGAATTTTTGCTTTACAACGATGATGGTTCAACATTTCAGTATCAAAAAGGAGAATCAGCCACACGACTGATTCAACATCATGGTTCACAAAACAAAGTTATAATTGGAAAGAGCGAAGGTGCGTTTAAAACTTCCTATCGGAAATTAAAAATTGTATTGCATGGTTCTGCTGCTGCGCAGATAAGTGTTAATGGAAAACAATTTGCAGCAACTGAAATTCAGCATTCGTTTTTTGCGCCATTGGAGAAGTATGATCCGATTAATGAACCTGATTCGATGGGTGAAGAAACCGTGCGCTTTATGGAAACCGATTATACCGATGAGCAATTAGAAATTCGCTGGTAAACTTCACACACATGACACAAAAACCACGTCTCTCCTTCTGGCAAATCTGGAACATGAGTTTCGGATTTCTGGGAATTCAATTTGGATTTGCATTACAAAACGGAAATGCTTCACGCATCCTCACCACCTTTGGTGCCGATGTTGAACATCTATCATGGTTCTGGTTAGCCGCGCCTTTAACGGGAATGATTATTCAACCCATTATTGGTTATTATAGTGATAGAACATGGACTTCACTTGGCCGCAGAAGACCATATTTTTTAGCGGGTTCAATCCTTGCTGCGTTGGCGTTAATGATGATGCCCAACTCAGCAATTTTAGCTAGCCTATTGCCACCACTCTATATTGGTGCCGGTATTTTAATGATTATGGACGCTTCATTCAATGTGGCCATGGAACCATTCCGAGCTTTAGTAGCCGATTTGTTGCCGACTGATCAACGTACGCTCGGGTTCTCAATACAAACTTGCTTAATTGGAATAGGTGCTGTAATCGGCTCGTGGCTACCTTATGTGTTTGCCGAATTTTTTGGCATAGAGAAATCAACAACCGATGGCAGCGTGCCTTATAGTGTAACGCTGTCTTTTTACATTGGAGCCGTTATTTTTCTTATCGCTATTCTGTGGACAGTTGTAACCACAAAAGAATTTCCTCCTGATAAAGAGTATTTAAAAGATGAAAAGGAAGCTGGTAAAAAAGGAATAGCACAAATTGTTTCAGACTTTGCAGGTATGCCAGCCACTATGAAGCAACTTGGGTTAGTTCAGTTCTTTTCCTGGTTTGCCTTATTCTCCATGTGGGTATTTACAACATCGGCTGTAGCCACCCATGTGTACGGGTTACCACAAGATGATCGTTCATCTGTGATGTTTAACGATGCTGCAAACTGGGTAGGAATAATCTTTGGCGTTTATAACGGGGTGTCAGCAATTTATGCACTCATGCTTCCGGTTATCGCAGCTAAAGTTGGTCGCAAAACAACGCACGCTATTTCGTTAACAGCAGGTGGTCTTGGTTTGATTTCGATTTATTTTATTCACGACCCAACTATTTTACTTTTTTCAATGATTGGTGTTGGCATGGCATGGGCAAGTATTTTAGCTATGCCTTACGCGATTTTGGCTGGTGCTATTCCAACTCACAAGATGGGCATCTATATGGGGGTGTTTAACTTCTTCATTACGCTTCCGCAGATTATAAATGGAATTATCGGTGGACCGATAGTTAAGTACTTGTATAGTTCACAAGCTATTTATGCAATTGTAATGGCTGGTGTGTTTTTGATTGTTGCCGCCTTTTGTGTTCGATTTGTTAGTGATAAAGATGATCCGGTAACCGCACAGAAATGAAATCTCTTGTTCGACTTTTAAGTTTTATTGTTTCGCTTTCCGTGCTTCAGGCTCAGGAATCAACTAACTCCTTTACAAACACCTTTAACAAACTGAATTCTGGCGATTCAGTTGAAATAGAAAAAACTTACCATGCTTTAAAAACCGAATCGAAAATACCACTTATTCAT
Source organism: Cytophagales bacterium (assembly GCA_003537495.1). Taxonomy (GTDB): domain Bacteria; phylum Bacteroidota; class Bacteroidia; order Cytophagales; family Cyclobacteriaceae; genus ELB16-189. Next base: position 3,397 of record DPSB01000369.1, read on the forward strand.
TCAGACTCCGTCCTCTTCCTCTATCGCGGTAACGCAACCACAGTAGAGTGGATGGGCGATTTTAATGGTTGGGGATATGTAAAGGATTATCCCAATAAAGGCAAGAAAATTGCCAACACAAACATCTGGTATTTGAAGAGCAGATTTCCGCAAGATGCCCGGCTCGATTACAAAATATTGATTGATGGCGTGAACTGGATTATCGATCCTGTTAACAAATTTCAACAATGGTCGGGTGTTGGTGGCGGAAGTCCTAACTCGGAATTGCGGATGCCAATGTGGAAAGAAGATGCTGCAACAATTTTGCATACAGATGTACCTAAAGGTGAACTTATCCGCGATGCTTTGATCATCAGCAAATCGTTAGGCTACCAGATTACATACTCTGTTTACCTGCCCCACAACTATAAAAACTATGGGCCACTTGCAGTTGCCTATGTTACCGATGGCTACGAATACCTGCATCCTCAACTAGGTAATATGACCACCACGTTGGATAACCTGATTCATACACAAAAAATACAACCTGTCATTACCGTGTTTGTGGATAATCGTGAACCGGTAAACCGCGCTAATAACAGGCGCATGAACGAACTTGCCATGAACAGCAAGTACCTCGATTTTTTTGCCAACGAACTTATCCCAACCATGCAAGCTCAATATCCCGTACAGGCAGAAGCCAAAAGCCGTGCTATCATAGGGACATCAATGGGTGGACTAACAGCTACTTATTTTGCTTTTACCAGGCCCGATTTATTTGGACTGGCCGGAATACAATCACCTGCATTTAATACCCGGCCACAGATTTACAATTTGTGCGAAGGTAATACCGATGTTCAACTTAAAGTTTCAATGACAACCGGTTTGATTAACGATACCAGCACCGATAGCCGTAAGATGAGCGAAATTCTGAA
>DPSB01000355.1 GCA_003537495.1 Cytophagales bacterium
AAAAAACAAAAAATTAGAAACCCGGAAAAACAGACTCATTGCCCAGCACCGAGAGATAGAAGCACAGAAATCTTTTATTGAAAAACAAAATCAATTACTACACGCACAAAACCGAAGTATCGAAAAAATTAATCAATTGCTGCAGGAGCGAGTGCAAGAGATCATGACGCGCAACGAAGTGCTGGGGCACCATTGGCAAACGCTGCTCACGATTACGAAGAGTTACACCATCAACTTTGGCCAACTGGAAGAAGCGCTCGCTTATGTTACTCAAACCGTAAGCAAAAGTTTGGGTATTGATCGCGTGAGTGTCTGGCGCTATCATCCTGAGGCTCACAAAATCGTTTGTGTACAAATAACAGATGTTCTCCATCAGGATTTAAAACCTGAAATGGATCTAACGCTGGAAGAATTTCCGGAATACTATAAAGCATTAATGCTGGAGCAGGTTATTCCGGCTGTGGACGCCAAAATACATTGGCAAACACGCGAGCTTAAGGAAAAATACCTTGTGCCTAGAAACATTGTTTCGATGATGGATAGCCCATACTTTATTTTGGGTAAGCTGGGAGGTGTAATTTGTTGCGAGCACCGCCAGCAAAGGAATTGGGCAAACGAAGACATCTTATTTGTGCAGGCGCTATCCGATATTGTTACGCTTTCTATTATGACGCAAGAACGCAGAAGCTATGAAGCGGCACTCCTTGAAAAACAGGCTGAAATAATTCAGATCAATCAAAGCCTGGAGATGCGGGTAAAGCAACGCACCGAAGAGCTTGAGAAACAAAACAATCGCCTGGCAGAATATGCGTACATCAATTCGCATTTGCTTCGTGCTCCATTAAGTCGCTTGTTGGGGTTGGTAAACCTGGTGCGCTATTCTGAAGTAGCGGGTGAAGAACGTGAGCACATTATTCAACAAATTCAGGTTGCGGGTCGCGAACTGGATGAGGTAGTGGCCAAAATAAATGAAGCCCTCGGGTTTAAGCGAACTTTAGATCGAAGTATTTTCTCCGACAATAAACCTGGTTAGTAAGCTTTGTTTATGGCGTAATAGAGGATGCCTTATTCTCTTAGCATGCTTATTTTGTTATCCCGTTCAGGCAGAATTTTTAACCTCTCACTCCTTCAAAGAAACCAACTAAGCCTACATATCGCATTAGCCATCCCAAAGGCGTGTTATTCCAGCATAATTTCAATTAAACTTTTAATTATGAAAATCTGGAAAAATCTAATGTCTGGCTTTTTGAGCTTAACAATGGTTGCATTGATTGTTGCATCAATCAGCAGCTGTAATGACGATGAGGATACTCCTAAGCCTACCCAAAGTATTGTAGCGCTTGCACAAGGACAAACCAATTTGTCTTTTTTGGTAACCGCATTAACCAAGTATCCCGACCTGGTTGCACTTTTAAATGGTTCTGGCAACTTTACAGTATTTGCTCCCACCAACGATGCGTTTACCGCATTGCTTTCAGCAGTTGGCCAAACCAGTATTGATGATGTACCCGAAGATGTTTTAAAATCGTTGCTTCAGTATCATGTTGTTACTTCAGGCGCAGTTTTATCTACTCAACTTACTGCGGGCAATGTATTAACTGCCAACACCGAAAATATAGCCGTTACAGTAAGTGGTGGCATTCGCTTAAACGGATCTACTCAAGTAGTAACAGCCGATGTGCTTGCAACAAATGGTGTAGTACATATTGTAGATCAGGTTTTGGTTCCAGCCTCAATCGGGCAATTTGTAAATACAATTGTTGAGCCTGCATATTTCAATAAGAATTTCACAACACTTATTGCAGCTGTTAAAGCTGCCAGTCCGTCAATTCTTGAAACGCTCTTAAATGATGACAAGAAAACGCTTTTTGCACCAGATAATAATGCCTTCACTGTTGCGGGTATTTCTGCTACTGCATTGCCTGCTCGAGCAACTTTAGATGCAGTGCTTGGATATCACGTAATTGGTAGCGAAATAAGAGCCGCCCAGCTTCCAACCAACACGGCTCCGGCAAACTCAGAAGTTACAACGCTTAATGGTAAGTTTTACCTGAGCAACCGTGGTACTACTGGTGTATTTATAAATGGTACTACTAAGGTAACTGCAACGGATATTATTGCTGATAACGGTGTAGTACATGTTATTGATCGCACCCTTATGCCGCCATCACAAACTATCGGAGGTATTGCTACATCTTTATCTCAGGCAACAACAGCACCACAGTTTACACAATTAGTGGCGGCTTTAGGTCGTGTGCCTGCATTGCTAGAGGCTGCTTCAAGTGCTGATTCCAAACTGACTGTTTTCGCACCTACCGATGCTGCCTTCGAAGCACTTTATGATGCGTTGGAAGTTGATGGTATCAACGATATAGAGATTGGTCTATTAACTGCTGTGCTGCAACACCACATTGTTTCAGCTCCTACTACAGCAACTGGTAAGGTGTTTTCTACTGACCTGGTAAATGGTGCTGTGCCAACGCTAAATGGAGATGTTACTATCAGTGCTACCAATGGAACCGTAACTTCAAGCGGTGGTACAGTTGCCCAGTTAAGTGGTACAGCTGCGTTGCTAAATGTTCTGGGAACAAACGGAGTAATACACACCATCAATGCTGTATTAGTTCCTGGTGATTAAATCACAAAAAGATTAAACAAAAAGCCCGGGTAAGTTGCCCGGGCTTCTTGCATTAAACCGTGGGTTGATTTCATTGTTATATCAAAAGCCATGTTTAGCGTTCGTCAACGATATTTATTCATCGCCTTACTAAGTGTTTATTCCTATGTAAACATCCTGTTGACTACTGGCCACTCATTTCTGGGTATTAACTTACCTGAACCGCTTTTTATTACTTCGGTATTGGCATTGGTAATTTTGGTTTGGGAGGCCAATCGATTATTGCAGCGAAATCTTGGACGCATTCGGCTATTCTTCCGAAGCAAAATTCACCCGCTCATCATTCACTTTACTCTTAGTCTTATTGTTGTTGCCATTATCGCAAGCACAATTGCAATTATTCTTACCTCAATCTATCAACTTGAAAAAGAAGCTTTCTGGTTGGCACTTACGCTTTCATTGGGTTTCAGTTTCAGAATAAACCTTTTTCTGCATTGCATCAATGCAATTGTGTTTTACATGAACAAATACAAGGTTGTGCAGATAGAGGCCGAGCAATTGAAGAAGCAAAGTATCGAGGCCCGTTTCGATGCGTTGCGCAGTCAAATCAATCCACATTTTCTCTTTAATTCTTTAAATGTTTTATCCTCTTTGGTTTACCGCGATCCGGATACCTCGGCACGATTTATTGAACAACTTTCAAACGTATATCGGTATTTGCTTAATAACCAGGATCAAAAATTAATTCCCTTACGGGAAGAACTCGAGTTCATCAACTCATACTATTACCTCTTGAAAATGCGGTTTCAGGAAAACCTGAACATTGCGCACGAAATTCCAGAGACCAAAAAAGATTATTACATCGCCCCGGCTACACTTCAACTGCTAATTGAAAATGCGATTAAGCACAATGTTGTTTCAAAGAAAAATCCGTTGGACATAAAAATTTATATAGAAAACGGAAAGCCTGAGATCAATAAGATTGTTGTTGAAAATAATCTCCAGCCAAAACCTGTTCAGGAGGCTTCATCAAAACTGGGTCTTAAAAACATCAAGTCGCGATATACTTTTCTGGCTGGTCGCGAAGCTGTTGAAATAATTACCGCTCCAAATTTTATTGTAAAAGTGCCCTTAATAAAACTGTCGTACGAAAACGAGAACGGATGAAGGTTTTAATAGTTGAAGATGAGAAGTTGGCAGCCGAACGTCTGCAGGAAATGATTAAACAGTACGATACCGGTATTTCCATTGCCGGCCCATTTGATACCGTGCAGGAAACATCGCAATACCTTGCCCATCATAATGATATTGATGTACTCTTTCTGGATATTCAATTGGCCGATGGCAAAAGTTTTGAGTTGTTTGATCAAACACCTTATTTCAAACCAGTAATTTTTACAACAGCTTACGATCACTACTCGATTAAGGCTTTTAAGTACAACAGCATTGATTATCTTTTGAAGCCGGTTCGGTTTGAGGAGTTAACCTTTGCACTAAATAAATTCAAGCGACTTAACCCTGCCGATAAAAGCGGTGGTTTAACAAAAGAGATTGTTCGGGAATTATTACAAGCCAACACGTACAAGAAACGTTTTTTAGTAAAGCAAGGAAGCCGCATTCAATACATTCCGGTAGAAGACATTGCCTATTTATTTGCCGATGGCAAAATTTGTTACCTGGTATCGAAAGAGCAAAAGCAGTTTATAATTGATCATACATTGGAAGAGTTGGAGTCTGAGCTTCTTGATCCCACTTTCTTTTTTAGAATCAGCCGCAAGGCTATTGTTCGCATTGATGCCATTCAGGAGGTGCGCACGAAGAATAATCGATTAGAACTTAATCTTTCCAAGGCTGCTGATTTTCCGCTTGTTGTTAGTCGCGATCGGTTAAAAGCTTTTAAAGATTGGTTGAATCATTAAACACTTTTTTATTCAGTTGGTTTTTATGACAAAGTTTATGTTAATCATGTTTCGGATTATTGGTATTTGTATTTTGATTTTAGGCAGCACAGTATCGCATGGCCAAACGGTAATACAAGAAGACTCGCTCCGCCAGCAGATATTACAACTACAACAGGACGTAGATCGTATTGAGTTAAATCTTGGGCAGGCTCAAACAAAATTTCAAAGAGGAATTGCGTTAGCAACAATCGGGTACTCAGTAACCATTGCCGGTGGCTTGATGCTGGGCCGTAGCAACGATAAACTGGGCCAGGGACTTTTGGTTGCCGGTGGCGCAACGGGTATTACAGGCACATTCCTGTTGGTTGATTCTTTTAAGTACCTGGGCCGCGCTTCGGGTAAACCCAGAAATCGAAGGCATTAAATCCGTACTATTCAATTTATGTCTTTGCCTAAAAGCGGAGTTCAATCAAGTTATGGGAGAAACTTTTTTCAAGTACTTAAATTAGCAGAAGTTCTATCTCATTCTTTTCATTACCATTAATTGATTGATAAACCAATTTAGCTAACCCAACGATTTGAGAAATAAGAATTGATTACGTATCTTGATTAGCTAATTTTTAAGAATGATCCGGATTATTACATTTTCAATTCTGTTATACTCTGGATATGTGGTGAGGATTTTATTATTAATCATTGGCCTTAGTCTTGTACCAATACAATCCAACTCACAAGAGTTATGGGGAATGACTAGTTCAGGTGGTACCAATAGTTTGGGTACTATTTTTAAGACAAATAGCAATGGCACAAATCCTACCGTTGCTTATGATTTTCAAAGCAATTCTCTTGGAGCTGATCCTACAGGTTATATGGTAGAATCCCCGAGTGGGAATCTTTATGGAATCACACGAATGGGCGGAAAATATGGGAGAGGTGTTATCTATGAATTCAATCCCTCTTCTTCAACATATTCTGTTGTAATAGATTTTAATGAGTTTAGTGGTAGTTCATTGAACTTGCATCCTAATGGAAAAATGTATGGGATAGGAATAAGATCAACTTTCCCTTCAGTAGGCATCATTCTTGAATTTGATCCGGCTACCTATGAGTTAACTACCAAAGTTGATTTTGAAGAGAGCAATACTGGGGCATTTCCATACGGAGAACTTCTTTTGGCTTCCAACGGAAAATTTTTCGGAAAAACATACCAAGGCGGTCTAAATAACAAAGGTGTTCTATTTGAGTATGATCCTGTATCAAACACTTTAATAAAGCGACTAGATTTTGATGATTTCAATGTAGCTGGATCGTCAATAAATAGTTTAATCCAGATTAATAATGGAAAAATATATGGAAGTACCAACTTAGGAGGAAGCGATAACAATGGTGTTATTTTTGAATTTGATCTTACTTCTAATCTCATTTCTAAAGTTATTGATCTAACTGATTCGCCAAGCGGAAGACTTATTAGTTCAAATGGCCTCTTATATAGTGTTGCCAGAGGGGCAACCTTAGGTGGTGTAATTATTGAAATAGACATTCAAAATTCTACCATAAATGAAAAAGTTAATTTTGACTCCTATTCTTTAACGGTGGGATCAAGTCTTTCAAAAGATTTATTATTCTATGCGGTCTCAGAAGGAACTTTTGGTTTGTTTGGTTTTACACCTCCAAATGGAATTACAAAACTTGGTGATTTAAATGGAATGTATGAGGTATCCCCAATTGGTGAACCTATTAGGCGCACTAATGAAAAAATTTATGGACTAACAGATAAAGGCCTTTTTGAATTTAGCTCACAAACGAATTCGAATTTTTATGAACTCCCTTTTTCTTATCCTAATAGTGGGGGTGAACCCCGAGGCAGTCTTACACAGCATCCAAATGGAAACTTTTATGGAGTTACTCAAAGATTTGGAGAAAATAATCTTGGGGTAATTTTTGAATTTAATCCGAATTCAAATTCGTATAAAAAATTGACTGATTTTAATGGAGCATTAAACGGAGCTGTTCCATACTCTGATCTAGCGCTTGCGAAAAATGGTAAACTTTATGGAACAACCTTTAATGGTGGGATATACAATGAAGGAGTTATTTTTGAGGTTGACCCTCACTCTAATAATTTAGTTTCAAAAAAAGTTGACTTAAAAGATGCAATCGCTGGTCGTCCAGGGCAAGGTCTGTTTGCACATTCGAACGGTAAACTATATGGTATATCAAACTACGGAGTGACGGGTTATGGTGCAATTTTCGAGTTTGATCCTCTCACTAGTATTTTAATTAAAAAAGTTGATCTAGACGAAACAATTGGCGGCCCTAGCTCCGGCTGGGGCTTTAGAAGTACTTTTACTGAACTATCAAATGGAAAACTGCTTGCGGTCACTTCTGGCGGGAACAAAGGAAAGGGGTGCATATTCGAGTTTGATGTCAACTCAGGATCTATTTTAAAAAAAATTGATTTTACAGAACACTTAGTTATCACAGGGAATCTGGTTCCTCATCCAAATGGAATGTTTTATGCAACATCCGCATTTGGGTATAAATTATACCAATATGATTTACTCAATAATGAGATTAAAGTCATGTTTGATTTTGAAAGCAACCCCGATTATGGACGAGGCTTGTCTTCCTTAACCTTAAACCCCGCAGATAGCAATCTGTATGGTATGGCTCTCTCTCGAGGATCAAATGATTTGGGAACCATTTTTAAGTATGATCCTATCAACAAAACCCTTACAAAAACATTCGATTTTGATTATGTAAAAGGTGCATTTCCAACAGGCGACTTAACTTTTGTAAAAGGTAGTCAAACGATTAGCTTTGATGCATTGCCAGACAAAACTTATGGCGATGCTGCATTTACACTTAATGCAACCGCTAGCTCTGGGCTTAATGTGACTTACTTAAGTTCTGATCCAACAATCGTGGATATAAATGGGGCTTCAGTTGCTATCCTAAAAGCAGGGACGGTAACTATCACTGCTGAACAGTCCGGAAACGCTATTTATTCTAGTTCACAACCGATAAGTCGCGAATTGTTAATTGCTAAAGCTGGTCAAACCATTTCTTTCGATGACTTAGCTCCGATAGATTTAGAAGTTGGTTCGATAAGTCTTACGGCAACGGCTACTTCCTTATTGAATGTTGTCTTTCAGTCAAGCGACCCAACTGTAGCATCGGTTTCAGAATCCGTATTAAGTTTACACGAACCTGGAATTGTTTTGATTACAGCCTCCCAACCTGGTAATTCGAATTATCTTTCAGCCCCCTCTGTGTCTCGTGAGTTAATTATTCAAAAAATTGTAGGTGTAACTGAAGATCCTGAAATTACCCTTTATCCTAATCCAACATCCGAGTACTTGGAGATTGTTACAGATGAACCAGAAGTTGAATCTTCAATTTTGAATTCTTACGGTCAGGATTTTGGTAAGAAAAACGGGAAGCATCTTGACATAAGAGATCTCGCAGCAGGAGTTTACGCATTGAAAATCAAAACTAAGGATAGAATTAAGCTGATCCGGTTCATTAAGAATTAACCTACTCACTCCGTAAACTCTTTACCGGATCACTGCTCGCGGCACGAAAGGATTGAAAACTCATGGTAAGCCATGCTACCACAAATGCGGCTACACCGGCAAATAAGAACAATCCTATTCCAATCTCAGTTTTGTACGTATAATCTTTCAGCCACCAGTTAATACCATACCACGCAACAGGCGATGCGAGTACAAACGCTATCGCTATTAATTTTCCAAACTCTTTAGAGAGCAATAGCACAATACTGCTTACACTTGCACCCAATACTTTACGGATTCCAATTTCCTTTGTGCGTTGCTCGGCTGTAAACGCGGTAAGTGCAAACAATCCTAAACAAGCCACCACGATGGCTAAGCCAGAAAAAATTCCAATAATCTTTCCAAGGCGGGTTTCGTTGGCATACATACTGCTGAAACGATCATCCAGAAAATAATAATTAAACGGTTGGCCCGGAGCGAGCTCTTTCCATTTTGCTTCCACAGTTTCAATAACCTCGCTGGTATTTTTTGATTGAAAGCGAAACGAGATTGGACCCTGTGGACGGTCGCTTAAATAAATAATAACGGGAGTTACATTTTGTTTTAGCGATTCGAAATGAAAGTTTTCTATCACACCGATTACTTGAAGCTTCTCTAAATTATCGCGATCAATTTCACCATTACCGAAATTACCATAGGTTGTAATGCCGCTTCCCAGAACTTCGTCCGTAAAACCAAACGCTTTCAATGCAGCTTCATTCAAAATAACCGCTGTGGAGTCGGATGGAAAGTCGAGCGAAAAATCACGGCCTTGAATAATCTGCATGCCCAGCGTTTTGATGTAATCATAATCTACCTGCCAGCATTGAACACTAACCATATTTTCCTGCACACTGGGGTCACGCCCCTCCACCCACCACGGGTTATCGTTGCGCCAGGTTCCGCTTACGGGTAAGTAACCCGTCATGGTAGACAATTCCATTTTTCCACTCCGCATCACTTCATCGCGAAAAGCCATTCGATTATTGCCCAAGGCATACGCATCTTCAATAACCAGCACCTGATCTTTATTGAATCCTAATTTTTTGTTTTGAATATAATTAAGCTGGCGATAGACAGCCATCGTACCGATTACCAACAAAATTGAAACGGCAAACTGAAATACTACCAGCGAACTTCTGATCAATCCGCTTTTCATTCCCAACGCCACATTACCCTTCAAAACACTGGCAGGTTTAAATGCCGAAAGGAAAAAAGATGGATAAACACCAGCCAACATACCTACGGTAAGTGTGGCGGCAAGTATGATGAAGTAAAAAATTGGCTCCTCAAACGGAATAAATAGCTGTCGTGATGAGAGATTATTAAATAAGGGCAACAACAGATAAGCAATACCAATGGCCAACATCATTGAAACCAAACTCAACAAGATGGACTCCATTAAAAACTGACGCACCAGATGCGAGCGAAAGGAACCCATTACTTTTCTAATACCAACTTCTTTGGCGCGATTGGCCGAACGAGCTGTAGAAAGATTCATAAAATTGATACACGCAATGATGAGAATGAAAAGTGCAATGGCCGAAAACAGATACACATACGTGATGTCAAAGTTCGGTTCAAACTCGCCTTGCAGCGAACTTTTGGTGTGGATGTCGAGCAGTCGCTGCAGGCGGTATTCCATCTTGTTGCCGGCTGCTTCAAATTTCTCAATGGAGAAATCACCACCCAGTATTTCTCCCAATTGTGGCATAGCGCGTTCTACCACCAACCTGGTCAATTTTTCATTTACAGCTTGTGGGTTTGCTCCTTCGCGCAAGAGCATGTAAGCCTGAAAATTATTGCTATACCAAACAGGGCGTTTTGATTCTTCAAGGCCCTCCATGGCGATCAGGATATCAAAATGAAAATGCGTATTAGCTGGTATATCTTCATACACAGCCGTAATCTTCATGTTCATGTTATTATCCAGAATTAGTGTTTTGCCTAACGCCTCTTCATCTGGAAAAAATTTATCGGCTACCCGCTTGCTTATTGCAATCGAGTTTGGTTCAGCCAATGCTGTTGCCGGATTACCGGCTAACACCGGAACAGAAAATACTTTGAAGAAATCTTTATCCGCCCAGATTACGTGATCTTCTTTTATGTTTTCAACATCTCGCTTTACCAGATAAGAACCGCGTTCGCGAAAGCGGACTGTAGCTTCTACTTCTGGTATTTCTTCAACCATGGCTGTAGCCATAGCCGGTGGCGTGTATAGCATGTTGTAATGATTACCGCCAAACTTAATTTCACTGTTTATACGGTATAAGCGTTCCGCGTTGGCAAAATGGGTATCGTAACTCATTTCATTTCGAACAAACAGTACGATCACAAAACAAATGGCCAACCCGATAGAAAGGCCTGCTACATTAATGAATGAATAAAAACTATGCTTGCGCAGATTGCGCAGGGCTACAGTAAAGTAATTCTTCAGCATATCTTTTGGTTTTTTATTTTCTGTTTGGATAACCTGCTTTTGTGTGTCGCGTAAACCAGCAGTTTGTCCGAATCTTTTTAGCACAGTGTGGTACGCATCGATAAATCGCCTTTCTTTTTTCTATTCTTCCTCCACTGCCGAACACACATGGTCAATCAACTCGTCCTGAATTCCATCGGCCACAATGCCGCGGTAGTTCAGGTCTTTGGTTATATAATCAATATGTTCGTTTGATAAACTCATTGTTCCTCGTCACTGGCTTCTTGTTTCTCGCTATAGACTACAACCTTTTAAATCAACTTTAGAAACCAGTCACGAGCGACCAGTAACCAGAAGCGTTACTTTATTTGGAGCTGCAACACATTTCCCATTGTTTTAATAAACTCAACAAATTCATTCACGCGCTCCTTCACTAAACTGCGGCCTTGTGGTGTAAGCGAATAATATTTGCGCACCCGCTTGCCAATGGTTTCTGTTTCGGTACGCAACATACCTTCAGCCTCTAGTTTATGAAGCGCGGGATACAAGGCGCCTTCGGTAATAAGAATTCTGTCATCCGAAAGTTCTTTTACCCGTTGGGTAATCTCATAGCCATACATACGGCCATTATCTTTCAAAACTTTTAATACAATGGTTTGAAGGGTACCCTTCAGCAGCTCAGGCGAATGCATAATCAACAATACATAAGTGAGTTATGTATCTAAGACGCTTTATCGGTAAATCAGGTTGCATGTCGAGCCTTTTTTTATTTTTGCACTTGTATTCTTTACCGAAAAGCTGATGCGTTCTGTCTATTTGCTCGTGGGTGTTTTTGCCGTTTGGTGTCTATTGGCCGCTTTTTGGTATCTGTTTTGGATAAAGGGTCTCGATCCTAAGCCAGAAAATATTAATCCACACGAGTCGGCTTTGGCTATTGCCGAGATCTTAATAATTGTGATTGTCTCGTTGTTTATCGGATTTGGAATTGCCTGGTTTCTGCGCCAGCAGAACATAGAAAGAGCGTTGGTTGATAACACCGAACTCAAAATCTTACTCGCAGCAAAAAACCAAGAAGCACTTCATGCTGTTGAACAAGCACAAAAGGCTGAGCAAACGTTAAACCGTGCGCGCGAAACCTTTCGTTCCGACTTTCTAACAATTTCACGCGAGAATCAGCGCCTGAAAACAGTAGAAGAAACTTTTAAAAGCGAACAGGAACTGCTGCAACAACAAATTGCCATACTTCAAAATACAGTTAGCGATTTACAAAAGGGTTTTAATGACGCTAATCAGGAAGCCTTGCTTTACAAGCGGGAAAAAGAAAAGTTACAAGTTGAGTTGAGTGAACTCCGGCTGGTAAAAAGTTCTGCCAAGAGCCGTACCGCAAACACGGAACAAACAACACCATCGGGTGTGCGCGAAATAGATGATCTTAAAGTGATTAATGGTATCGGCCCCGGTATTGAAACTAAACTCAACAAAGCTGGCATTTTCAGCTTCCGCCAAATCAGTGAACTCACCGAAGAAAGTATAGAACAGCTATCGTCTGTTATTGAATTCTTTCCGGGCCGCATTACCCGCGACAGATGGGTGGAGCAGGCATCAAAACTCTATCTGGATAAATTGAGAAAGTGAGGTTGAAATAAGAGATTACAGGTTTGGACCAATCTTTAGCGCCAGATTAAACCTAACTTCAAGTTTATCCTCCACCTTAACCATACCCATCATGCGCGAGGGTGCCGTTAGATTAAAATCGGCAAACTCAAATGCCCGATTACCACGCAGGTAAATTATTCCCGTGCTCCTGGCTTCAATTGCACAATCCACGTCAAACGTTTTGGTTATCCCCGCAAGGCTTATTTTCATGCGCCCTTTAAAGCGCTCTTCGGTACAACCATAAACAGGTGTTCTCTCAAACGAAATAAAATCAATAGCAATAGCAGGATGTTCTTTTGCTTTGATCGTCTTATTAAAATCGTTGGTCATCAATTGCATGCCACAACTAAATGCAGAAGCGTCAAGTTGTACATTACCTTTTATAAAAACAGGGGGCGTACCAACGCTTTCGCGAAGCACCAACGTATCGCGACCGCAATACAACGTAGTACATTGAAAGGAATTTACATTGGTTTTGCCTGTAACAACCAGCGTGCTTTCTGGCTGCACAATAAACCGATGCAACAATACCGGAGAAGCGCTGAACGAACTCCAGAGTATTACTACCATGAATAAAATCAGTGCGCGTTTCATGCTTGTTTTAACTTTTCAAAGTTATAGAATACAAAGAGTTCCGGCCACCCCTGACCGGAACTCACCCATAAACCATCCCACCTTATCAGAAGGAGATTGCACCTTGAATCACGAAACCATCAAACTTCCCGTTGTAAAAGCGGTTATTTGCACCGGTATCGCGGAAGCCACCATAGTTCTGAGTTACATATTCTCCTTTCAATAGGATGTTGCGGGTAATAAACCAGCCTGCTCCAAAAGAAGTGCGGTCTATTGTTATATCGTATCTGGTTCCGGCCGCACCTGCGGTATAGCCTTCGGCCACAGTTGCATCTACTTTAATGTAGCGCGCACCAACATAAAACTGTTCTTCCTTTCCAAATCTGTAAAGTGCTTCAACAGCAGTTTGGTTTGCTTTGCGATCGCCTTCGGCCGCATAGGTTGTGCCTTCGCCATTTTCAAAGGCGCTATTGCCTTTTGCCCATTCTAACGTTCCAAACACTTCCAGTCCGCTGAATTTTACAAAGGGATTGATAACAAAAGCTGTGATGTTATCGCGGAAGCCAGGATTAAACCGACCAGAGAAAGCATTTCCGGTTAATGTTACGGGTGCGTTTTCCATTACGTATTGATAGTTAGATCCTGTACGATCGCCACCAAACAACGTGTTGCTGGCTGAGGATTTGGTTGTCATGGCTGAACCAGTAATTCGTACGCGCAGGTTATCTTTTATTTGTTTATCGAAACCTATTTTAGCATACAGAGATGGTTTGCGTTTTGCTCCATCGGGTTGTGACGGATTTGAAATGTTACCCTGAATTTCGCCATCGGTAAAACCACCCATTAACAGAAAGCCATCTTTTTTAAAGTATAACTCCGCACCTATTTCTGTGGTAAACGCATCCATAATGTTGTTTTCAATCCAGGGGTTCCATAAGGTGTGGCCACCATCGCTTCTGCGGAAGTGTGCATCACCATAGTTTACTTCCATGTGACCAACTTTCAGCGTCAGGTTTTTCCATAGGTTATCAAAGAATTCACTTTTCAAAAATCCTACTTTGTCAATTTGCAGGTAGCCCCCTTTTACCCAAAACTCGTTGTGGTGGTGAGATGACATATAAGACACCAGGTTCAGGCTTACACCATCATACAATTGAACATCGATGTTGAAGTTTGCTTGTGCCAGCGGAAAACCTCCGCCCATTTCGTAAAGTGCGGGTGCGGCTAAGCCATTGCTGTGACTAAATTTTTGATAGCCTTGGGTAAAGCCTGCACCGAGGCGCATCTTCAAGCCATCATAAATAACAGTATCTTCTTTTGAGGTTTCGAATACATTGATACCACGCTTATCATATGGCCTCCAGTATTGTATGGTAGGTTGCTGTGCCCAGGCTGTCCAGCTTAACATGAGGCCGAACACCAGCAGCAGACTTCTTAGGGTTGCGAATTTTGTTTTCATAACATTTTAACTTTAAAGGTGATTTTACAGATAGATTATGTTTACTTATTTGATAGGGTGATGTCGAAGGTTATGGTAATCTCATCGCCTGTTTTAACTGAACCGAACATGAACGAAGGGGGCTCCACATTAATCTCAGTCATTTTAATCTTCTTAGAACCCTGAAAGCGAATGCCATTTGCTTCATGTTTACCGGTAACCGACAGCTCGGTTGGTTTTGAGCTTCCGGCAATTGTTAGTGTTCCTTGCGCTACAATGTTGTTACCATTAACGTTTGCTGCCGTAAGTTGAAACTTGAGGTCTTTATTCTTGTCAGTCTTTAGTGCGTTGTATGCGTTCTTATCCATCGCACCCTTTCCACTCTTTAAGCTTTCGGCAGGAATGATTACCAGAATAGAATTTACTTTACTCAATTGGCCGTTCGCATCAACTTCAAATTGTGCCTGGGCAGTTGCCTGCTTGGAGGTCATTGTCCAGTCGTGCATCGTGGAAGTACCAGCAATAGTAATGGCTGGCGTGCCGCTTACTTTATAAGGTTGCTGTGCCCAACCTGCAGTATGGAAAAACACCATAACTAGCAGGACTATTACTCGGGGATTTTTTATGATCGTTTTCATGGCTTCTGGGTTTTTGTCTTGTTTCACAGTACAAGATTAAGTACACCCAATTAGCCGCCACATGATTGTTGACCATGCGTAAACATGATCTTAATCATGCATTTCCAGTCCAGAATTACCTCAGCTCACCAAAATTTCTTAATAAATAGTATGCATGCCGAATATATTTTTATACCTTCGGCATCGTTTGAAACTGATGAAAAGAGAAGAAACCATAGACTATAATATAAAGGCCGCCTGGCACAGCATTGCCCGCATGTACAATCAGCAGGCAGCAAAATACCAGGGCACCATGTCTATCGGCTTTGCTTTATTGAATATCCACTCCGAAGAGGGAACACCGGCCACGAAGATCGGGCCGCTGATGGGTTTGGAACCGCGCAGTGTTACACGACTGCTTAAGTCGATGGAAGAAAAAGGCTTGATTGTAAGAAAAGCCGATAAGAACGATAAGCGTTCGGTTCGCATTTTTCTTACCAAAGAAGGAAAGCGCCATCGCGATAAATCGAAAGAAACGGTATTACGTTTTAATGAAGTGGTGCGCGAAGAAATACCAGCCAGCAAACTGAATGTGTTTTTTGAAGTGGTGCAGAGTGTGAATCAGATTATTGAGAGAAATGGTATTTATGAAGATTTGGTTGTGAATAGCCGGCAGTAAGCAGACAGCAGTTGGCAGTAACTGTTCAGATAAAACCCTGCCTACTGCAAACTGCCTATTGCCAACTTTAAACTATAATAGACAAAAAAACCGGTAACATGAATAGAACTATCCGTAAAGTAGCTGTTTTAGGATCGGGCATTATGGGCTCGCGCATTGCCTGCCACTTCGCCAACATTGGTGTAGATGTTTTGCTGCTCGACATTGCTCCCAAAGAACTTTCTGAAGACGAAAAGAAAAAAGGCTTAACGCTTGATCATCCGGCTGTGAAAAACCGCATTGTGAATGCTGCGTTTGAGTCAACCCTTAAGTCGAACCCGGCAGCATTGTTCAGCAAGAAGTTTGCTTCGCGCGTAAAGCTTGGAAACTTTACCGATGACATGCCCAAAATCGCAACCTACGACTGGACAATAGAAGTAGTGGTTGAAAACCTGGATATCAAAAAGAAAGTATATACCGAAGTTGAAAAGTATCGTACCCCCGGTACGCTTATCACTTCCAATACCTCGGGTATTCCTATTCACTTAATGGCGGAGGGGAGAAGTGAAGATTTTCAAAAACATTTTGCCGGCACACACTTTTTCAATCCACCCCGCTATTTAAAGTTGCTGGAGATTATTCCTACTGCCAAGACTGATTCTGAAATCACAAAGTTCTTATTGCACTATGGTGATCTTTTCCTTGGTAAAACCACCGTGTTGTGTAAAGACACTCCGGCTTTCATTGGCAATCGCGTGGGTGTTTGGGGCTTATTGAAAGTAATTGACTCCATGCGCAAGTACGATCTTAACGTAGATGAGATTGATAAACTTACCGGCCCCGTTATCGGCAGACCAAAATCAGCCACATTCAGAACATCTGATGTTGTTGGATTGGATACACTCGTAAAGGTTGCCAACAACCTATACGCGGGTTTGCCCAATGATGAAGGTCGCGAAATGTTTAAGTTGCCTGAAGCCGTAAATAAACTGGAGCAGAATAAATGGTTAGGCGATAAAACTGGTCAGGGTTTTTATAAGAAGTCTAAAAACGCCAAAGGCGAAACTGAAATTCTTACGCTCGATCTGAAAACATTCGAGTATCAACCAAAGGCAAAAGCAAAATTTGCTACCCTCGAAACAACCAAGACAATTGATAATCTAAAAGATCGCTTTAAAGTATTGCTGGCGGGTAAAGACAAAGCCGGAGATTTTTATCGCGATATGTTTTTCGATTTGTTTAAGTATGTAAGCAATCGTATTCCCGAAATCAGCGATGAATTGTTCCGAATTGATGATGCTGTAAGCGGAGGTTTCGGTTGGGATCTGGGGCCTTTCGAAACATGGGATGCTGTTGGTGTAGAGAAAAGTATCTCTTTAATGGAAGCCGCAGGCTACAAACCCAATCAATGGGTGTACGATATGTTGGCTGCGGGCAACAAATCGTTTTACAAAACCGAAGGCGGCACTAAAAAGTATTACGACATCCCATCTAAATCTTATAAGTCCATTCCGGGTCGCGAAAGCTTTATCATTCTGGAAAGCAAGAGCGACAGTGTGGTTTGGAAAAATGCAGAATCAAAAGTTACTGACATTGGCGATGGCGTGCTCAACTTCTCGTGGAGTTCGAAGAGTTATACATTGGGAAGCAGTGTAATTGAGGGCATGAATAAAGCCATTGATCTTGCCGAAAAAGATTACAAAGGTTTAGTGGTTGGCCACCAGGGTCCGGACTTCTCGCTGGGTGCGAATCTTGGATTGGTATTTATGTATGCCATCGAACAGGATTATGACGAGATCGATTTTATGATTCGCGCGTTCCAGAATTCGGTGATGCGTTTGCGTTATTCATCAATCCCGGTAGTGGTTGCTCCGCAAGGGCGCACATTAGGTGGTGGTTGCGAAATGACCATGCATGCCGACATCGCGCAAGCTACAGCCGAAACCTACATCGGACTTGTTGAAGTTGGCGTGGGACTTATTCCGGGCGGTGGCGGAACAAAAGAGTTTGCCAAACGCGTAAGCGATTCGTTGCAAGAGGGCGATGTAGAATTGAACGCACTACAGAATGCCTTCATGACTATCGCTACGGCAAAAGTGGCCACATCAGCGGAAGAAGCACGAGAATTTGGTATTTTAAAAACGGTGGATCGCGTAAGCATGAACCGCGATCGTCAGATTGCTGATGCAAAGCAAGCCGTTCTTGATTTGGTTGAAGCGGGTTACACCATGCCACAGCAAGCAAAGAATATTAAAGTACAAGGTCGCACGGGGCAGGCATTATTCCTTGCGGGATTGCAAGGCATGTTAATGGGCCGATACATTTCTGAGCACGATGCCAAAATTGCGAAATGGATTGCCAACGTAATGTGTGGCGGAGATTTAACATCACCACAAGAAGTAACAGAACAGTATTTATTGGATTTAGAGCGTGAGGCTTTTTTATCGTTAACAGGCGAGAAGAAAACGCTGGAAAGAATTCAATCTATTTTAACAGGGGGGAAACCTTTACGAAACTAGTTTTGAGTAGTTAGTATTGAGTCTTGAGTTGAGCGTATTCAAAACACAAAAACAACTTCGATATGAATAATTATAAAGAGTTGAAAATTTGGCAGAAATCCGTTGATCTGGCAGTCAGGATTTATGAAGTAACAAAAGACTTTCCACGCGAGGAATTGTATGGGCTAACATCTCAAGTCCGTAGAAGTGCGGTTTCTATTCCATCAAACATTGCCGAAGGAGCCGGAAGAAATACAAAAAAGGATTTTAATAACTTTTTAGGAATCTCAAACGGCTCTTCCTGTGAGCTAGAAACACAACTGATTATTTGTCAGCGTGTCAACTTCATGGAACAAGCTATTCTCGAGTCCATTCAACAAGACATTAATGAAATTCAAAAAATGAACTGGTCTTTAAAACGTTCGCTAAATCTAACTAAGGACTAAGGACTATTTACTAAAGACTAATTACTCAAGACTAAATACTAAACACAATGGACGCATACATCGTAGCAGGATTCAGAACCGGAGTGGGTAAAGCTAA
>DPSB01000294.1 GCA_003537495.1 Cytophagales bacterium
CAGGTATTGCAGCGACTTTAAAAAAATGTCGGTGTGCCATACAGGCTTTAATCCATCTGTAAAAGCAACCGCACCTGCATGATGCAAGTCAATCATTTCAGTAAGTTCTTCGCCTTTGCAATTTTTGGTTACGGCTGCGAGTGCGTGTATTTGCACCAATCGGTTATCGTTATTGGCGGTGAGGTAACTGATTTCGTTTTTGGTTTGTACGGCCGGCTGTGTGTTTGGTAACACCGCCACTTCTGTAAAACCTCCGGCTGCAGCAGCTTTGGCCAGCGATTGCAAATCTTCGCGTTGTTCGTGGCCCGGATCGCCCACGCTTGCACCTATATCTACCCAACCGGGCGAAAGAATCATTCCGGTGGCATCAATTACTTTGTCGGCCGAATAATTCTTATCGCCTATCTCGGCAATGCGCCCATTGTTAAGCAACACATTGCGGGTTTTAAGATGAAAGGGCGAACCTTTGGAAACTATTCTAGCAGATTGGATCAGGATTTTCATGGGTTTGGATTTGCCAGGATGTTCATTTTAACTATAATTTTTTTCACGCAAAGCCGCTAAGTCGCAAAGAAAAGGCGCAAAGTTTATAATGCTAACGGTCATTTAATAAACCTTATCAAAAGCACCTCGGCCAGCAAAAACACCAGTGCAAGCACCAGTGCATACTTCCACAAAGGAGTGCCCAAATATCTTGCTTTTATTTCGTTACTGAAAGCCTCGGGGCTATCGGCATCAAACACCGAAACCTGGCTGCTTCCAAAAGCAGTTTGAATTTCGGCTCCGGTAAATGTTGTTAACTCCGATTCATTCTTTTCAAGGTTAAACGCAACCAGGTCCAGCGTATCGCGCTGGTGGGTTACACTATAAAAACCGGGGCTCACGGCATAGCGTGGCAATTCCAACAAAACTTTATTACCGGTCTTTCGCTGGGCTGGTACAATTTCCTGTTCGCCAATCATGCGCACCGGCTCATCGCCTGCCAGACTATCGGCAGCAACTGAAACCAAACCGCTCGACAGATAATGATAGGGTTTGCTGTCTTGCCGGTTGCCGGAAGCTGCCACGCGATACATAACCGGCACAAACAAAGCATGGGTAGCAAAGTCTGTTGCCTCAGTTGTTAGACCGCTTGCCGCGATGTAAATGTTGGCAAGCTTCGATAAATAAGGTTGACCATTCTGAAAACTTAAAATGGCAGAACGATCCATTCCCCAATCCCACACCCGTTGTGCAGTTGGCATTGCAACAGCTGCTGTTCTCTCTTCAAACACATTTTCGAAAAACGGATTTTTGAAATCCGGTTTATCCAATGGCATGCGGGCAGCACCTTCCGTTTTAGTAAGCGTAGGTAACGTAAGCAGATTCTGATATGACTTTACATCGGGCTCTAAACCCGGAAACACGAGTAACACGCCTTGGTTATCGAGATATTGACGCAAGGCGGTGCCCAATGCCTGGTCAATGCTGTTGATACCATTTAATACGAGCAGGTTTGCATCCGCGAAAGCGCTGTAATCTACATTGGCTGTTGTATAACTTTTAAGATCGAACAATTGCTTGTTACCATACACTTGCTCCACATGCGTAATGCCGGGTTGCGATTTAAGTTCCACCACGCGTAAGCGCCCTGCATAATTCAGGGTAAAGAAAAATTCATTATCGAAGCTTACCGGAAAATCGCTGAAGCTGAAAACTGCTTTGTTGTTGCCTTGCAAACCACCGGAAAGATCGAATGAAGTTTCGGCTGAACTATTGGGTTGAATGGTTAATGATGAAGTTGCCGCCTGCACACCATTAATCGCTAACCGCGAAACCAAACCTTCTATGGCTTTGGAACCGCTGTTGCGTAAACGAACTTGAATGGAATTTTTTTCGCCCCCGATTATAAACGGATTGGTGAGATACACGGAATCGACATACACATTGGAGATGGCATTGAATTCAACCGGCACCAGCCGGATATTCCAGGTTGAATCCAAAACCAATGGTTCACCAAAAGTAGATTGCTGAAAATCTGAAATCCAGAATACAGTATTGTTGGCATCGCCAATGCGTTTAATGATTTCATTAGCTGTGCGCGCAGTAGAAGAAAACCGAATCTGCGAAAGCTGATCGAGAATTTCAGCTCTTGATTTGAATGAGTTGGAGAACGGAGCAAAATCGTTGGTGAGAAGTTTGAACCGGGTTTCGTCCGGAAACAGTTCTGCAATCTCGCGCACGTAGGCAATGGCGGCATCTAACCCGCGCGTTTTCTCCTGTACTGGGGCCGACATACTGTACGAGTTATCGAGGTAGATTACCAAGCTGCGCTGCGAAGTAAGTTGCTCGCGGGCCGGCAAAAAGGGTTGGGCAAAAGCCAGCACCAGAAAAAGCAAAAACAACAACCGCGAAGCGAGGATGAGGTAGCGTTTCAGTTTGCGTTTTTGGGTGGTTTCCTGCTTTACTTGTTTGAGGAAACGGGTGTTTGAAAAAAAGATGCGGGTGGTGCGTCTGAAATTGAACAGGTGAATGATGATGGGTATGGCCAGCGCAGCAAGCGCCCAAAGAAACTGCGGATAGTTAAAACTCATCAGCGTAAAAATAAGGAAACTGTGGGGTTATTAACGCAGGGTTGGATGGGGTGTTGTGGCTAATGTATGGGCGGTTTTTATAGATTATCTATTTTCTTGATTTGGTTCGATGTGAATAAGTACGTGGCCGAGTTGGGGAATCTCGCGCCTGAGGGTGTCTTTAAGTTTGTGAGCAATGTCGTGGCCTTCCTTTACCGAAATAGTGGCATCAACTTTGGCGTGCAAATCAACATGATAAATCATTCCGGCTTTTCGGATAAAGCATTTCTCAGTGGCTATTACACCATCTACTGTTAAGGCTACTTTACGGATGTTTGCCACAAGATCATCATACACATGCTCATCCATTATTTCGCCCAGTGCAGGCCGAAAAATTTTATAGCTGTTGTATAAAATAAATATTGACGCAAAGAGTGCAGCCCAATCATCGGCTGCCTCATACCCATCGCCAAAGTATAACGCAATAGATATTCCAATAAAAGCTGCCACCGAAGTAACGGCATCGCTGCGATGATGCCAGGCATCGGCTTTAAGCGATGTGCTGTTGGTTTGCAAAGCCTTGCGCATAACAAGTTGGTAAGAAATTTCCTTCCAGATAATAATAGGCGCCAACACAAAAAGGGTAAAAGGCTTTGGCAACTCGTGCGGTGTGCGGATGTTCACAATACTTTCGTGTGCAATAATTACTGCCGAGATAACCAGAAAGGCTACAACTATAAATGTAATCAGAGGCTCCAGCCGACCGTGGCCGTACGGATGATTTTCATCCGCTGGCTTATTGGCAATTTTAAGTCCGAATAAAACCAGCAAGGATGAAAAGATATCAGCTGTTGATTCGATTGCATCGGCAATCATGGCGTATGAATTACCAAAATAACCCGTAAGCCATTTTATAACGGCCAGTAAAGTATTGCCAACAATGCTAAAGTACGTTGCTTTAACTGCAGTTTGTTGATTGGATTGAGTGGTTGAGGTCATTAGTTCTTAATCAAGATCCAACACAATCTTTAAATTCTCCTTCATCTTTAATGATGTGTTTGTATCCGCAACTCCTACCCTTTTGATCAAACGCTTATTATCAATAGCTCTTACCTGATCGATCATAATATCACAATCTTCTTTAAGTCCTGACTTCGATTTTCGGAGATGAACCCGCAATACTTCTGCCTCAGGTTTTACGTTTGTTGTAATCGGGCACACGATGGTGGAAGGATGTTCTGTGTTGAGTAAATCTGTTTGAACAACAATAACTGGTCTGATTTTTCCGGTTTCAGTACCCATGCGTGGATTAAGGTCGGCAATCCAGATTTCAAACTGCTTAATCTTCATTATGAAGTTTTTCAAATTCGGCCAGAACCTCTAATGAATCATTAGCCAGCATTTTCGACTCCTTGCTTAATTGTTTTGAAAGTAGTCTTCGTTTGTGAAGTCGGTTATAGAACTCGATAGCCTCATTAATATACCTGTTTCGGTTCTTGTTAACTTTCAGAACGATTTTTTCTGTTTCCTGAAAAATTTCGTCCTCTAATTTTAGTGAAAGATTTTTCATACTATTTGTTTCACCAAAGGTATATACTTTTTTGATATAC
>DPSB01000552.1 GCA_003537495.1 Cytophagales bacterium
AAATAGTAGATGGCTAATAAGAGCGCGAGTAAACCTACAACCGCCAGTGGGTTGCTCAGTATAAATTGAAACCCGGCTGCCGAAATTTTTGAAACATTAAACCAGTTATAATAATCAGCCAGTGCAAACACGCCCAGTACTCCGGTTAATGCCAAAAAACCAATGATAGTATCGTCCAAACCTTTTTTAAAAATCAGCACGACATAATGTAAGCACAGACTGATCAGGTAAATGGACAACAGCCATATACCTGCCGAAGCCCCCGCCTGAGAGGCTACGGCTGTAAACGCAAACGGAGCAAACAACACCAGTGCTAAGAAGTTAAGCAGATGCAGCAACGATTTGATAAGCATGTAATGCACCAGGTACCTGCGACTTACCGGCAAGTGCAGATACGGCTGCACATCTAACGCGGGTGTGCTTTGCATGAAGTAGCGCAGCATAAACTCAAAGCCGAAATAATAAAACAACAAGCCGTTTAGAAACCCCACACTATCGGGTTGATTAAACCCGTTGGTTATGATTTTTTCCAGAAAGAAGCCCAAGGCAATGGCATACCCAAAAACCATTACTGCAATTAGGCCCAGAAAAATATTAGTGGCTAGTTCCTTTTCGAACGCTACGGAGCGCTTGAATTTTTTCCAGCCGTGTGAAAGCAAAGTGGTGATCATAACGGCTAAAATAAACAATTTGATTTTACGGCAACGCGTTTATAAGTAAGTTGCATCAAGTTGTTTCCCCCCATGCGATTTTTAAAGGGTCTTTTGATTCTCTCTTTATTCTCCTTAACCCTGCACGGGCAAGAGAACCGGGTGCGCACTCGACAAGTGGATTATGCGGAGTATGATAGGTTGATCGTAAATCTTAGCTATGCAACTGATAAAAAGAAAGCAGCGGAACAGATACTTGCCTTTGTCGGTAAAAATTTCACAGCGGAAGATGAAGAGTACTTTTTTGTGCGATACCTTATCTCAAACCAACAATTGATCGGTGGGGAGTTTTTAAACATAACAAATTTTTTGCAAGAGGCTATTTCAGCTTACGAAAAGCATTATCCGTTTTTCCATCGCGGATATCCAACCGTTTCTTCGGCAATTGTTGGGCAGACGTATTTGATGTTAAGCAAGAGCTACCAAGGGCAACATCTACATGCCAAGAATATTCAATTCCTGGAAAAGCACCGAGCATTTTTGGAAGGTAATCCGGATCCGTACACTAGGCGAACCTTTTATCTGAATTTGGGGGAAAGCTTATTTCAAAGTGATCAATATGAAGATGCTATACAGATATTTTTAAAAGTTAAAGGGCTTAGCGAGACGGGTGAATTTAATTATCGGTATCCCCCGGCCGATGATGTATATAAAATAACGGACGACATGCCAGAAGAGACCAAGCAGATGATGCTTAAGTCAAAGTCTGAATATGCAGAAAGCATGAAAAAAATGGAGCAATCGCAGTTAGTTATTAGTCGATTGCAATACGGAAGTCTTCTTGCAAAGGCATATTTCAACAAGTATCAGTTCGATTCATGTTTACCCTATGCCAAACAGCAGGCAGATGACATGGATGGAATATACAAAGACACTCAGGAAACCTTGTCAAAGGCGTATCAGCAAATAAAAGATCTGAATATTCATGATTCACTTAAACAGATGAATCCAGAGGCACAGGCTAATCAAAAATTACTTCAACAAATTGGAGGGACAGCTTCTTTGGTGGTAATCAGCGCTGTTAAAACTAACCAACGCGAAGTAGCAGAAAGATATGCGAATAGTTTAGTTGAGCGTAGTCTTTTTTTGCAGTTAACGAATCAGTACGAAATGGCAGAAAAAACCTATGCTGAGCTTTTTCAAGCACTCCAAAAAATGAATGACATAAAAGGGTACAATCAAGCTTTCAAAAGTTATTATTCCTGGATTAACCCCTACTACCTCAACCTCAAAGTAAAATCCAATCAACTTACTACTGCGTTAACGCAAGCCCAATCCATAATTTCTGAGGAAGAAAAAAAGCTCATCCAAAACTTTCAATACTTTACCGAAAACGAAAAGCGTGAGTTCTTTAAAAACTATACAAAAGAGTTAGAGCGCTATTATTCGTTACTCTTGCTGCTTACTGAAAAAGGTAATGATCAAACTGGTGAACTGCTCAACAAAATTCTGCAAACCAAAGGTCTTATTCTCGATGCTACCCGCGAGCAGGAAAAACAACTTCGTAAAATCAAAGACAAAGTAACGCTTGCGCAGATAGCAGAAATAAAACGCCTGCGCGATAAGCTTTCAGCATTTTACCAACAGCCTCCGGGCAATCCCGCTACAGCAGATTCCATTAACCGCATATCGGTACGCATTGGTGATCTGGAGCGTGCCGTTAACTTAAAGTTGGTTGCTGTAAATATTATTAAACCCGTTCGCTGGCAAGATGTGCAAGCCCGCTTAAAACAAGGCGAGGTTTACCTCGAAATCCTTCGGCTGCATCGCGATAACTTCGAATTTGATAAACCCAAAATTCAATATTGGGCACTTGTAATAAAACCGGGCGAGAGCAAGCCTACTCTCTTTCAGATAAGCGAAGGCGAAGCATTTGAAATCCGCAGTTTACGCAACTATCAAAACCGGGTGCGCACGCAATCGGAAGATGTGGATAGTTATAACACATACTGGAAAAAAATCAGCGAACAGCTTCAGGGAGCCAAAACGGTTATTGTAAGTGCCGATGGTGTGTACCATATTGTTAACCCGGTGGCTTTGCAAAATCCAATAACTCAAAAATTTGTGTTGGATGAAATTGAAGTAAAACGTGTTTCCACTGGTCGCGATTTGTTGGCTGTGGCCGATACAAACCTTCCCAACAAAACAATTGTGTTGGTGGGTAATCCACGATTTGAAATGAGCCGTAAGCATGGCGGCAATGTGTACCGAAGCAATGAGGTAGTGCCGGTTGAAGCAAACGAAAACACACGTGCTGGTATTGAAGAATTACCCGGAACTAAAAAAGAGGTTGAACTCATCAGCTTGAAAGCAGATGGTGGCGGATTTCAAATTAAAATGTTAACTGGAGCCGATGCTAACGAATCGAATGTAAAAGGATTGAAAAGTCCGGCTGTATTACACCTCGCCACGCACGGTCAGTTCGATCAGCTTTCCAAAGCAGATACCTATCTAAAATCAAAATTGATTTTAGCGGGTGCGGCCGATACCGAACCCCTTTCTGTTTCGGATTATACCTTGTATGAAGATGGATTTCTTACCGCGTACGAAGTAACCCAACTCGATTTACCCGATACAAGATTAGTAGTGCTTTCCGCTTGCGAAACCGGACTGGGCGAAATTCAGAGTGGCGAAGGCGTGTGGGGTTTGCAACGCGCATTTCAATTGGCTGGTACCCGATCGGTTATGGGTTCGCTCTGGAAAATAAGCGATGAAGCAACCGTTACGTTTATGGATGCATTCTATGAACA
>DPSB01000645.1 GCA_003537495.1 Cytophagales bacterium
TCAAGATTTAAAATTCAAAATTTAGTATTCGTGTTACTTCTTATTTCGAATTCAATTGATGTTGAATCCGAAACTTTGAATCATATTGTTCTGCCTGTATTAATTACATTCACTCCATTAAATCTGGCTGTTGCCGATCCGTGCGATACTGCATTTGATTGACTTGGTTGCCCCTTGCCATCGTTAAATGCTCCGTTCAACCGATAGTCGCGCTCATCGCAAATAGCCACACACGAATTCCAGAACTCCTGTGTGTTTGCCTGGTAGGCAACATCTTTCAACATGCCGGCAATCTTTCCATTTTTAATTTCGAAAAAGAGTACCCCGCCAAACTGAAAGTTGTAGCGTTGCTGATCGATGGAGAATGAACCATCTTTTACAATGTAAATACCCTTATCTACATTGCTGATCATCTGTTCAGGTGTAAGTTGTTGTTTGCCCGCCTGCAACGATACGTTCGGCATGCGTTGAAACTGTACATCGCTCCAGCTTTGCGAATAGCAGCAGCCGTGCGATTCTTTCTGACCCAGCAAACTTACCTGATCGCGAATAGCCTGGTAGTTTACCAACACGCCATCCTTAATCAGATCCCATTGTTTGCACTTCACGCCTTCATCATCGTAAGCAACAGCACCCAGTGAACCAACCTGTGTTTTGTCGGCTACAAAATTTACAATGTCACTTCCAAATTTGAATTTTTTCGATTGCCATTTATCAAACGTAAGGAAACTTGTTCCTGCAAAGTTGGCTTCGTAACCCAATACCCGGTCTAACTCAGTTGGGTGGCCAACCGACTCGTGAATAGTTAACCACATGTGAGATGGTTCCAGTACTAAATCATATTTACCGGGCTCCACCGATTTGGCGGCAATCATTTGCTTGGCTTGTTCAGCAGCCATCGCAGCATCTTCTACTATATCGTATGATTTGTTGTAGAGAATAATACCACCAGGGCCTTGAATTTTATCTTCTGCTTTTCCATCCAGGTATTCGTAACCCATGCCTACCGGAGCACTGAATGCCGATCGGGTTTTAAACGATCCGGATTGCCGATCAACCATCGATACCTGAAAGTTGGGCCAAGTGCGATGCACATCCTGATCGATATAAGAACCTTCTGATGAAGCAAAGTATTTTTGTTCGTTCACCAAGAAGATCAAACTGTTTACAAAACTGGCTCCGTTATCCATCGCCTTTGCATTTGCTGCCAACAGTAAGTCCACCTTTTCTTTCACAGGAACTTCAAAACCGTTTTTAACGATGGGTGTCTTCCAACTGATCTCACCATATGATGGATTAGCCGCTAACTTTACAGGCTCCTTTTGAAATTTTGAATTTGCTTTCGCGATGGCTACTGCGCGTTCCGTTGCCTTTTTAATTCCATCAATTGTTACTTCGTTAGAAGCACCGAAGCCCCACGTACCATTGGCAATTACGCGTACACCCACACCAAACGATTCGGTATTGGTAACGCCTTGCACTTTTCTTTCGCGCGTAGTTACGAACTGGTTGAGGTAGCGCCCGATGCGCACATCGGTATAACTTGCGCCTAACGATTTAGCAGTGTTGAGCGCAACATCGGCCAGCTGCTTTTTTTGCTTCACATCCATGATGGGTGTAAGCAACTCAGCCAGATCCACCTCGCGGCCAAAGCCGGTGAATGGCAGCATCATGGCGCCCGCACTCAACCCAGCCATGTTAATAAAATCCCGTCTTTTCATACTCTCAATTTAAAATTCAAAATTTCGAATTCAAGATTTATAGTGTGGTTCCAGATTCAATCTTGAATATTGAATCCGGAATTTTGAATTAAATAGTTCTTCCTGTATTAATCACATTCACACCATTAAAACGCGAAGTTGAACTTCCGTGCGATACGGCACTTACCTGCGAAGGCTGACCTTTGCCATCGAAGAAAGAACCAAACATGCGGTAATCTTTTTCATCGCAGATTTTTGTGCAGCTGTTCCAAAACTCTTGGGTGTTGGATTGATAAGCTACATCATTCAGCATACCAACCACTTCACCATTTTTAATTTCATAAAACACAGTTCCGCCAAACTGGAAGTTGTAGCGCTGCTGATCGATAGAATAAGAACCACGTCCGGCAATGTAGATTCCCTTCTCTACATCTTTAATCATTTGAGCTGAGCTGTATGGCTCTTTGCCGGGAGCAAGCGAAACATTAGGCATACGTTGAAACTGCACATCGTTCCAACCTTGTGCATAACAACAGCCGTGCGATTCGTTTTGACCCAACATGTGAACCTGATCGCGAATGGCCTGGAAGTTTACCAGAACACCATCTTTAATTAAATCCCAACGCTTGCACTTCACACCTTCATCATCGTACCCAACAGCGCCCAACGAACCCGGTTGTGTTTTATCAGCGAAGATGTTTACCTGCTTACTTCCATAATTAAAGTTTCCTGATTTGAGTTTTTCGATGGAAGCAAAACTGGTTCCGGCATAGTTGGCTTCGTAACCCAAAATGCGATCAAGCTCCAGCGGGTGGCCAACCGATTCGTGAATGGTTAACCCCAGGTGGTTGGGTTCCAAAACAAGATCATATTTACCCGGCTCAACCGATTTAGCCGAAATCATTTCCTTGGCTTGCTTTGCTGCGGTGGCTGCATCTTCAATCATATCGTAACTGTTGCGATACAATACCATGCCCATTGGGGTTTGTAGTTTATCTTCCGCTTTCGGAATCATATACTCATAGCCCAAACCCATTGGGGCGCTCATGGCATCGCGCGATTTGAATTTACCGCTGGCGCGATCCGTAACTGAAACGGTAAACGTTGGCCAGATGCGATGTATGTCCTGATCGATGTAAGAGCCATCGGTTGAAGCAAAATATTTCTGTTCGTTTACCTGAAACAGATTTGAGTTTACAAAGCTGGCTCCATTACTTAATGCTGCTGCATTGGCTGCCAACAACAAATCTGCTTTTTCAGAAACCGGAACTTCGAATGCGTTTTTTACAATGGGAGTGTTCCATACTACCTCGCCATACGCGGGTACAGGCGCCAGCTTAACTGGCTCTTTTTGAAATTTTGAGTTTGCTTTCGCAATGGCTAATGCTCTTTCGGTAGCCTTCTTAATTCCATCGGTGGTAACTTCGTTGGTGGCGGCAAAACCCCATGTGCCTTTGGCAATTACACGAATACCCACTCCAAACGATTCGGTGCTTTGAATGCCCTGCACACGTTTCTCACGCGTACTTATAAATTGATTGAGGTAGCGGCCAATGCGCACATCGGCATAGGTAGCACCTCCAGAACGGGCGGTATTAAGAGCCACATCGGCCAACGATTTTTTCTGTGTATTGGTAAGTGGGACTTCCAATAATGCTTCCGCAGAAACCGGGTTTCCAAACAGACTGACGGGCAACATCAAACCGCCTAAACCCAAACCTGATAATTGAACAAAATCTCTTCGCTTCACAATTCCTAAAGTTTAGTTTCTCAAGTTTGAAAAGTATGAAAAAGAGATGCGGTTAGTAAAAAAAATATGTGGGGCCGCTAAAAGTTGTTATCAACGGAAAAAGAACCGTGGTTTGATTAGCTTTATGAATTATTTGAATCAGTTATGAACCCAAACAAGATTGCCATTATTGGTGGCGGAAATTTAGG
>DPSB01000460.1 GCA_003537495.1 Cytophagales bacterium
CACATCAATTACTTTGTCCGCAGTGATAGCTTCTGAAATGATTTGTTTGATGGCTGTTTCTATCTCTTCGTCTGTTCTGCCTCCTTCATTCCGGTCAGAAATTTTTACTAACCTTGCTTTGACGGCTTGAAAGAGCGCAACGTTGTCACGAATAGCAATCGCTTTTTCGTGGGGAACAGAAATAGCAAAAGCTTTTAATAAATTCTTAGTGTTCTCAATGAATGACTGTTCTCCGTTCTCTTGACTGAAAATGTAATCAACAATTAATGGAATGTATTTGAGTTTATCAGAAGATGAAAGTGTAAAGAATTTTCGCCAATCGAAATGTCTTAGCTGATAATCTACAGCTTCGTAAAACTCTAACATTTTGGCCACTGCTATTTCCTGGTCAAGTGTTGGTTTCCCTTCTCCACCACTCGCTGTATATTCTGCCAAGGCATGTTTTAACTCCTGAGCAATGCCCAAATAATCAACTACTAACCCGCCATCTTTACCCTCAGTGAAAACGCGGTTTACTCTTGCTATGGCTTGCATGAGACTGTGACCTCTCATGGGCTTGTCAACATAAAGCGTATGCAGACACGGTGCGTCAAATCCCGTAAGCCACATATCCCTCACGATAACCAACTTTAAACTATCCGAAGGATTTTTCAATCGTTCGCCAATGGCTTTACGCCTTGGCTTGTTCCGTATGTGAGGCTGCATCTTTAGTTCATCGCTCGATGAACCCGTCATCACTACTTTAATTGTTCCTTTATCGTCCTCGTCCGAATGCCAATGTGGTCTTATTCGGGTAATCGCCTCATATACTTCCACACAAATTCTACGACTCATGCAAACTATCATGGCCTTACCGTCTAAAACCGAATTGCGCTGTTCGAAATGGTTAACTAAATCTTCGGCAATCTTTTTTATGCGGTTCGGGTTGCCAACAATCGCTTCAAGCCTTGTCCACTTGGCGCGAAGCTGCTGGCGCTGGGTTAGTTCTTCTCCTTCTGTCAGTTCTTCAAATTTATCATCCAGTTCTATTTTCTCTGTTTCCTCGAAATGAACTTTTGCTAATCGACTTTCATAATAAATGGGAACGGTAGCCTTGTCCGTAACCGCTTGTTGGATGTCGTACACATCCACATAATTTCCAAAAACGGCTTGCGTGTTTCTATCTCCGCTTTCGATGGGCGTTCCTGTAAAACCTATAAACGAAGCATGAGGCAGCGCATCGCGCAAGTATCGGGCAAATCCATCAATAAAATCATATTGACTGCGATGGGCTTCATCCGCAATCACCACTATGTTTTTTCGATCACTTAATGATTTAATTTCAGCGCCAATGTATTTTGGGTTAGGTTCTTTTACATTTCCGGGCTCTACTATATCCGTATCTACCGGCATAAACTTTTGAATGGTAGTAAATACAATTCCGCCAGAAGCAACTTTCAATAATGTGCGTAGGTGTTTTCTATCTTCCGCTTGTTGTGGTTCTTGTCTTAGTAGCTGCTGACAGTTTTCAAACGTTTCATAAAGCTGGTCATCTAGATCGTTGCGGTCAGTTAACACAACGATAGTCGGATTATCCAGAGCCAACACCAATTTGCCTGTATAAAATACCATACTCAAGCTCTTGCCGCTTCCTTGTGTATACCAAACCACACCCGCGCGTCTGTCTCCCACCTCACCCCGGCCCTCTCCAAAGGAGAGGGAGGAAAACCCCGCTGCACGTTTTGTAGTTTCAATGGCTTTGTTCACGGCATAGTATTGATGATAGGCCGCAACTTTCTTAAGTGTCTTTTCATTACTCTTTTCAAAGACTATGAAATGGCGAATTAAATCCAGCAATGTTTTTCGGTTTAGCATTCCGTTAAACATCACTTCCATTTGTGGAGTCAATGTATCAGCAGTTGTTTTGCCGTCTTTGGTTTTCCAACTCATGAAGCGACCCCAATCGCTGGTAATGCTTCCGCAAAGTGCATCCCAGCCATCACTCACTATTAATAGTTCATTGTAAGTGAACAGGGAAGGAATTGCTTGCTTGTAAGTCTGTAATTGATTGAAGGCTGTCTTTATCGTAGCGTTTTCATCAACGGCATTTTTTAACTCAATCACCACTAATGGCAATCCATTGATGAAAAGAATAATATCAGGCCGTTTGTTCTTAGCATTCTCAATAATAGTAAACTGGTTGATAGCTAAAAACTCATTTCGCTCTGCGTGTTCGAAATCAACAAGGTAAACTTTCTCTCCCCGAATGCCGTCTTTGGTTCTTACTTCAACATCAACTCCTTCGGTTAAATATTTATGGAATGTTTCGTTATTGATTAGCAGATTGGGGCTATCAGAGCGCAATACTTTTTTTAGTGCATCTTCCTTAGCATCGTTGGAAATTGTAGGATTTAACGTTTCGATAGCTGCGCGAAGGCGATTTGCTAAAACCACTTCATTGTATTCGCGCTCTTGTTGTTCTCCGTCAGGCGAAATGGTTGGCCCCAATACATGTGTGTAACCCAACCCTTGCAGGTAGCCCAGCGCAATTTGTTCTATTTCGTTTTCACTGATGGAGTTCATCACGATTGCAAAAGGATTGAATTAGCAGTCAGGATATCAATTTCTGTCGTATTAAAGTCCTTGTCGTTTGTGAGTAACACAAAGTCATTTTCCTTACAAATAGCGAGTATGCCCTTGTCATTAAAATCCAGTGTGTCATAGGTAAGGAATGACTCTATATCTGCTTTTGTAAAATTCTTTTCAACAATGGTAAATAGATCAAGAATAGAATGTTTTACAATGAGGTAGACATCATTAACGACACTCTGTCCTTCCGCACTATTGCGGAAGGTCTTAAATGGCAGCACCTGCTCGGTTAATGTATTGGCTAAAAGGTGTTTTCGATATTCTGCACGAATGGCAACATTGATTGTTTCTGAAATAACCAAATGATCAACAACCAGCTCATTACCTTGCGTAAGCAAATTGCCATAAGCGTTAGAGTAGCGATTCTCCCAATGTTGCGAGCCAGTAGGCCAGAATAAATAAATAAGAACATTGGCATCGAAGAATATCTTCCGGCCAGTTAATGATGAGATTTGTGGGAGGTCATATTTGGCTGGCATCAACTAATCCAATAGTGTTTTGATGCTGTTCTCCATAGCATCGGGGTTTTTATAGTAGAGTTTTGCTGTATCAACTACCCGCTTAAGTGCAACCGCACCTGGCTGTGTAATGTCCTTCACTTGTAGGTTTTGTTTAATATCTGTCTCCGAAAAATCCTTATACAATTGCCCCACCGCAGAGTTTAAAAATGCGGTAGTGAGGATTTCAACATTCAAAAACGAAAGCACTACTTTTTTATTCTCCTTAAATGCTTTGTAAACAAGCTCAAACACCTTTTGCCCGTCTCCTGCCTCTACACTAAAGGGGCTGCCCACCACATTGAACACATTTATCACCACGTTATCCATACTCTAAATCTAAAATATATCGCTCAGATTTGCTTCATTGGCTAGCAACTAACTTGCCTGATCGTCTGTACAAAACTGCAAATTTACAATGGTTCCGGGAAACCTAGCCGACATGGTATTTGCCTTTTCGCCCAAGTGGCTGTATTCGTAAAATCCGTCCGCGCTTACAATCTGCATTTTACCTCTGTTTTTAACGATAAACTCCCTCAAAATGGCTAATCCAATGCCTCCAGTTACGCCTTGTTTGGTAGTGTGCCTGTCCTGAACCGCCCACTGAATAGCCTGCACGGCCGACAGATCTTTGCCAAATCGCTGCCTGATTTTTTCCTTAAAGCCTATACCCACATCAGTAATGGTAAATTCTATCTTGTTCTTAACCGGAAAGAATTGTCCACAGGTGTAGATGTGTTCTGTTTCACTGTGAATCTGTGCATTTACAAATATCTCGTAAATCGCTTCTGTCATCTTCTCCTTTAATGCAGCCGATATTTGGGGTAACTCCGTTCGGTTTAATAACTCATCGGTAACATACTGACTAAAAAACTTGCCATCAGTAGGTTTCAGTTTCATGTATTGGATGGTGGTACTGTGATGATCAACGGCACGCGGGTAACCATAATAGGAAAGGAAATCATTCTTTTGAAGGATAAGCTGAATACTGGAATCGATGTGGATGAATTTAATGGCATTCAACCCGTCTGATAATTTATCCAATACAGCACCCAACGCGGAAGCCATGTTGGCAGAGAACCAGAAGCGAAGCTCAACAGGTATGGTTTCAAATAGATTATCCGCGTGCTTTTGATAAAGCGAAGCCAACAGTTGATAGCTAAAAAAATCGTTCCGTATATCAGAAATTACACTCATGCTTTTACTTGAATCTTTCCGGTCATGAGTTTTGGTAATAGGCTGTCACGGACTTGAATAAGCGATTGGTTCTCCAAATAATTCGTTTCCTTCCTTTGCCAAATTGTTTCCATTAGCTCAGAGAATTTAACGACAATATCTTTTACTGGAAGATTGAACTGTGGCAATTGAAGACCGTCAATCTTCAGCATATTTACAGTCGTACCATTTGTACAACCAATTATTTGGTCTCGAACATCTGGCTGTAATAATAAGTAGTAGATGAATTGTGGTGTTAAATAAGAAGCTGATTTTGGTCGGACTCTATAAATATGATGACTGAAAATTGCTTCCTCACCAAAGTAACGTGGCGTTACTGCGGGAAATCCAATCAATAAATGTTTATGGCCTTGCTCAGTATTAGCAACAATAATTTCACGTGGGCCAACTATGTGCCGTTCTTTGTACTCACCAGAGTAATATTTAATGCCTTCATTCTTGTATCCACCGCCCTCATATACGGAGTTCAAGTTGTGCATGGGAATCCCTTCTCCACTTTCCGCCAAGCCACTGCCTTTGTAACTCAATCCTCTTTCTACATCAAACTGATTCTTAAATACTTCCGTGCTCCATCCCTTCGGTAATCCATTCACCAATTTCTTTGAGCTTCCCGGAAACTTAAAATCTACAAACCACTCCTTAAAAATAGCTTGCGCCATTGCTTCAAGGGTT
Organism: Cytophagales bacterium; assembly: GCA_003537495.1. GTDB lineage: Bacteria > Bacteroidota > Bacteroidia > Cytophagales > Cyclobacteriaceae > ELB16-189. The sequence goes on from DPSB01000460.1 coordinate 5,034, forward strand.
TGGTTCATTTGTAGGTTAAGTTCTATTTTGTTGTCTAAGCTAGAGAGGATGGAGGCGATTTGGGATTGGTTGCGAAGGTCGGGTGCAACAATCTCCAATTCTTCAAGTGCTGATTTTTCAACTCTTTGCCTTCCTGATGTTCCTGTCATCATCTGGATGGCATTGCTTCTCAAAGAGTCAGAACGCGTGAGGTAGTAAACAAAATCAGAGTCAGAAACATTTTCTTTTCCTCTGAAAACTAAAAACTCCGTAGAACCAAATCCTAAACCATCTCTTAGGTCTTTAACCTGACAGATTTTTCCATTTTCCAAACACGGAGTTATTCTCGCAAATAAGGTATCACCATCTTTGAATTTTGAACCACCCTTTAGTTCCCGCTCAATAGATGTTGTTACAAATTTTTGCGATGGATTAAGGTCTTTCATTTCAACAAAGGAATATTCATTTCCCTGTTTCAGCGAAACCTTTGGATTGATGTCTGCGAAGTCACTAAGCTTATATGTTTTCCAATTCTTTGGCATCAGTCTTTTTTCTTCTTGGCTGGTTTCTTGGCTTCTTTCAGTACTTTCTTTTCCTCACTTTCAAGTTTCCGTTTCAGCTTACCGGTATCTTCTGCTACGGGTAGTGCTTCAGGTTTCACACCGCGCTCGTGCAGTATTTTTCGCACGGCCAAGTTATTGTCAATGTGTTCTTTTGAAATGGCGCTTTCGCCTTTCAAATCTTTTTCCACCACATTGTGGCTGGTCAATTCAGTGGCAAAGTCTTTGGCTTTAATAGTAAGGGTGGGAAGAAAATCGGCCAAGGGTTTTGTTTCCGGAATTTGAAGTTTTCGCTTCATGTCTTGCGTGGTGAACCCACCAAACAATGCCTTATCGCCCTGTGAGCGAATGATGGCAAAGCCTTTATCATCTACCCCGCGCTCGTAAATAATGCCGGATAGTTTCTTTTCGGATTTGGAAAGCTTTTCTCTGGCGGTTACTCTTGCAATGTCCAGTAAACGCTGTTCAATTATCTCCTGCTTGCGGGTTTGCACGGCAAAGTAGGTTTGTGCAAACGCTATTTCGGGCTTAGATGCATCGCCATTTTGGGCTATCAGGTAACAGGCATAGCGGGTAAGAGCCATGTCTGCAATTTCACGCTGCGAACCGCTGCCCAAGTCAACCATTTTCCCGATATCGGCAAAATGGTCGGATAGGCTCACACCACTGCTGTTACTGGCGGCTTTTGCCTTCTCAATCACTTTTAAGAAGTTGTCCCACTTGGCATATCCCAATATTTCCTGCAATTCACGGGCACTCCAGCATTCAACGCCTTTGTAGTCATGGCAAGCACTTTCGAACTGACTTAGTAATTGATGTATTTGCTCGGTTTTCATACTGTTTTGGCACTATTACTATATCGAGGAAATCCTCGAAATGCTCAATTGTGCAACCAGTGGTTGCGTAATTTTAGTTTCTTGATTGTCAATATCTTGCAATTGTGCAGCAGCGTGTTGCCAAATTAGATATTGCTCACAATTCATAGCCAATCTTCTTTAAGTTCTTCTTTATTTCTCTATCCAATTTACCAGCCGTTTGCATTTGTTCGGC
>DPSB01000345.1 GCA_003537495.1 Cytophagales bacterium
TAAAATGTTTGCCCAGCAGAAGTGTTGGTACCACCCGGCATCTCACTATAGATATTAGAAATACTATAATTACGGCAGCAACGCTGCCATACTACAAAATATCCTTCCGGATCATTAAACTGGGCTGCTGATAAGGTTAGTTCGCTTGTGTATAGAAGTTTTGTTGTTACAATCTCCCCATTGGAGCATTCGGGCTGAGTATAAGGTACGTTGCTTTCGTTTTGAAGTAAAAGTGTAACCGTACTCATCAACATTTTATCGCGTTTGCGAAAAATGGAAACATTAGCACCTAAGTCTTTGGCACCAAGCGCCCCATTTATCTGATCGAAATAAATGATCAGGTTAAGCCGATATTTATTCCCCGAAATATGTATTAACTCAAACTCGCCACCCACAATGTGCGAGGCGAACACGGGAAATGCAATCAGCAATAAAAGCGTGAGTAAAATCTTTCTCATACAACCAACTCCATTGGAAAGGTAATGAATTTAGACGAGTGCTAAAACCTGCCATTTCTGTAATTTCGCATCTTGATTTTTAGTATGACTATGAAAAAGGGCGATCGGTTGGAAAATGTTACAATAGATACAATGGGTGCCGAAGGCAAATGTGTAGCGAAAGTAAACGGGCTGGTACTCTTTATACAAGGGGGCGCACCGGGCGATGTGGTAGAGGTAGAGCTTACAAAAATCAAAAGTAATTTTCTGGAAGGAAAAGTAACAACCGTTCAAAAATTATCATCTCTACGATCTAATCCTTTTTGCGAACACTTTGGGTTATGCGGGGGTTGCTCGTGGCAACACATTAATTACGAAACTCAGTTAAAATATAAACAGCAACAGGTGGTTGATAACCTGGAGCGATTAGGCGGTTTAACATTACCTGTTATCTCGCCTATACTCGGTTCGGCACATACGCAACATTACCGCAACAAACTCGATTATACTTTTACGGCCGGGCGCTGGCTTACATTTGAAGAGCTTGACGCGAAAAAGAAAAGTGGAGCTGAGCTATTACCCAGCGGTCGTTTTCCGGATGAGCCGGGACTAGGCTTTCATATTCCACGTATGTTCGATCGGGTGTTTGATGTACACACTTGTTACCTTCAACCAGAACCATCAAACAGTATAAGATTACTAGCCAGAAAAATAGCTCTTGAAAATAACATTCCCTTTTTCGATTTGCGGAAGCAGATTGGCTTTGTGCGTACGTTAACCATTCGCACCACCAGCACAGGCGAAGTGATGGTTATACTTCAAGTAACGAACAATGAAAAAAAATGGATTGAGTTAATTCTTAAAACGCTTACCGATTCATTTCCACAGATAACATCGGCAAATTACGTTATCAATAACAAACGTAACGATACTTTTGCTGATCTGGATGTGATCTGCTGGAAGGGCAACCCATACATTACGGAGCAAATGCCCAAACCCGATGGCTCTGGTATCTTAAAGTATCGCATTGGCCCTAAATCATTTTATCAAACCAACTCGCAGCAAGCGCATGAGTTGTATAAAACAGCGTGGCAATTGGCCGATCTGAAAGGAACTGAATTAGTATATGATTTATACACTGGCACGGGCACCATTGCCAATTTTATTGCCGGCCATGCAAAAAAAGTAATTGGCTTGGAATATGTGGCTGCCGCGATTGAGGATGCCAAAGTGAACTCACAATTAAATAACATCGCCAACACCGATTTTTATGCCGGTGACATGAAAGATTTGCTGAATGAAAATTTTCTTGCGCAACATGGTCGGCCCGATGTAATTATCACAGATCCGCCTCGTGCCGGCATGCATGAAGATGTTACCCGAATGCTATTGCAGGCAGCGCCTGAAAAAATTGTTTACGTAAGTTGTAATGCAGCCACACAAGCCCGCGATCTGAAAATACTAACCGAATTTTATACCCTTACAGCGGTACAACCGATAGATATGTTTCCGCAAACCATGCATGTGGAGAATGTGGTGCGGTTGGATAGAACATAAAATCAAACTACTTAACAGGTTGCTTCTGGGCCTTCAATATTTGCGCCAACTTTACGGCTTCGTATGCATTCACCAATCCACCGGTAATACTCAATTGATCGAGCTTGGCTTTTCCTCCACCCGGTTTTTGTACTTGCAGGTTATCGAACTTGCGGGTTGATTTCATTAACACATCTTTTACTTCCAATGCGCTAAGCTCCGGAAAGTAAGACATAATTAATGCCGCCACTCCCGCGGTTGACGGACTTGCCATACTGGTACCACTCTCATTTTTATACTTGTTTCCAGGCACAGTAGAATATACTTCTACACCGGGCGCAAAAAATGCCACCATCTTTTTTCCATAGTTGCTAAAGCTGCCCACCAACTCTTCGCCACCCCAAGCCGATGCGCCTACTTCAATCCAGTTTTTAGCTTCTTTACCATCGTTATAGAAACGGGTAGGAAAGTTTTTTTCTTCATCAATGTTCTCACCATCGTTGCCCGCAGCGTGTATCAGCAACACTCCTTTTTGTTCGGCATACCGTACCGCTTTATCAACAGCTTCTTTTTGGGGTGAAAATGACTTACCAAAACTCATGTTGATAATTTGCGCACCATTATCAACGGCATAGATGATTGCATTAGCAATATCTTTATCGCGTTCATCGCCATTAGGCACAGCCCGCACAGCCATAATTTTTACGTTGTTGGCAATACCTTTAATACCTAAATCATTGGTACGATCGGCCGCAATAATGCCAGCCACATGCGTTCCGTGGGTAGCATCGGCACCTGTTACATCATTATTACCGTACCCTTTTTCATAAAGATTATTAATATCATCACCTACAATTGCGCGCGAATCAAAATTTTCGTTGTACCCATATTTTACAATTACTTCATAATAATCTACAGCTTCTTTTAACTCGCCTACATAGTCTTCAATATTTTCATCTTCACCCATGTTTTTGTACATGCTTAGCAAAAAGCCTTTGGCGAAAAGTAAGGCCGGTTCCTTGGTTTCAAATTTTTGAACATCCGCTGCAGTAAGTTTTTCAACTTTCATAATCGATTTAATAGTATCGATACTATGATTGATGTTGCGATAGATATTAGCATATAATTTATACTGTTGTTCGTTCTTCGCTTTTAGTTTTTCGTATTTGTTTTTAATCTGAAGGTAGGTTTCGTATTCGGCTTTTTGTTTCTTGTTTACTTTGCCTTCTTCGATCGAACCATATTTAGCGTGTAGCCGAAGATACTCGCGGGTAAGTTCGTATGTGTCGGCCTCCACGTTTCCATTTTTTCCACCAATAAAATTCCAGCCAAACACATCATCTATATAACCATTGTTATCATCATCAATTCCGTTGCCGGGAATTTCTTTTTCATTTTTCCAGATTACGCTTTTCAGGTCTTCATGTTCAATATCTACACCTGAATCAATTACAGCCACGATTACGGTGCGGGAAGGCTGCCCTTTCAACAGTGTTTCGTAGGCGCGCTCAGAACTTACGCCCAACAGCGTATCCAATTCAGGGTCGCGCAAAAACCAATCCTGTGGTACAGGTTTATCGGTGGCATATTGCGAAAAAGCAGGAAAAAGTAATGCGAGTGAAAATATTACACTCAGGAAAATCTTTTTTGTCATACCGGTGGAAAGATAAAAACTATGCCAAGATACATTTAAACCGTTTTCGAAACGCATTTATTATTTAGGGAATCAGAGCGACAAAAGCCCGGCTCTTATTTTTTGAAAAAGTGGAACGAAAATTACTTCTGTGCTTCCGGACGGTCTATGTAAAATATCAGGTCTGGTCGATTTCTCAATTTTGAATCCATTAAAACGCAACCACTATGATACTATTTTGCATGACAGCCGTTTTAACTTTCTTTTTTGTGTTCTTTTCCTCTGTGGTAAAACTCCATAACGAGTTGAATC
>DPSB01000166.1 GCA_003537495.1 Cytophagales bacterium
TTGTTTCCATCTTCCGCGGAAGATGGAAACAATCCCATCGGGTGACCCGAGTACATGTGCAGTGTTTGTTCCTCAGTCATGGTTGCGAGGTACTTCATTGTAAGCAGATACTGCGCCCAATTTTGAAACACTGCACCATTGCCACCATAGGTTATTAACTCGTGCGGATGTTGCGCTACTGCCGGATCAAGGTTATTCTGAATCATGAGCATGATAGCTGCGGCCTGTTTGCATTGGTATGGATATTCATCAATGCTACGAGCAAACATTTTATAATCGGGACGGAACCGATACATGTAAATTCGCCCGTATGTTTCCAACTCTTCCAAAAATTCAGGTGCTAACTCAGCGTGATGGTTCGGATGAAAATACCGGAGCGCATTGCGTACTGCTAATTTTTTCTCATCTCTCGATAAAATGTCTTTTCGTTTGGGTGCGTGGCTGGTGGAAGTATCGTACGATTTCTTTTCCGGAAGTACATTGGGAATACCTTGTAGAATCTGCTTTTTAAAATCTGATGCTGTCATGCTGCTTGCATTTTAAAGCTGGCCGGGGAAAAATTCTCTTTCGTGAACCGGTACCCATATTCAAAGATCTCTTGCACTTTGCTTAAATCCAGGCTGCTGAAGCGATCCATACCAGGCGGTTCAATAAATACATCGCACAAGCTGCGGCTAATTTCTGTATTGGCCCGGATCGCGATCAGCAAGCTTCGCTCTACAACCAGTTTAATATTGGTAACATCAAAATCGGGACTGATGTGATTGCAATGACTACCAATTACAATCTCGCATTGATTACGAATTGCTTTCACCGGAAGGTTATCGAGTATGCCACCATCAACATATAAGTGTCCGTTGAGTTGCACCGGATTGAAGATGGCCGGAATACTGCTGGATGCCACTACGGCCGTAATCAACTCGCCTGAATTAAAATAATGTATTTGTCCGTTCTTGATATCAGTAGCAGCAACAGTAAGCGGTATTTTAAGATCGTTAAAATTGTTGGCCGGAATATTTTTATGCAGCACATCTTTTAGTCCATCTAACGTAAGTAAGCCTGTCCATGCAAAGGCAGGCCGTACCGCTTTAAAAATGCTCAGGTTCTTCACGAGCTCAAGAATGCGATCGGGTTTGTGGCCAGCGGCATAAAGTGCACCTACAATTGAGCCAGCACTTGTTCCGGCAATGCAATCAATTTGAATCTGCATTTCATCCAAAGCTTTCAGAATGCCTATGTGGGCTATTCCCCTTACGCCACCCCCTGATAAAACCAATCCCAACTTCATAAAATATCTTTCAATGCAAAAGTTTTATCCACTCTTACTCCTTTTTCAGTTCTTTGCACCGTACAGCATTCATTTATCGGATCGTGTTCCAGAAATAAAATATATTGATTGTCGGCAGCTTCGTTTAGAAATGCCGCTTTCTCTTCTAAAGTAATCAAAGGTCGGGTGTCATAACCCATTACATACGGCAAAGGAATATGTCCAACTGATGGCAGCAAATCAGCCATGAAGCAAATGATTTGATTTTTATACTTGATTTTAGGGATCATCATTTTATCGGTATGACCCGATGCATAGAATATGTCCATAAACTCAAACGGGCTGGAACGGCCTTCTTTCTCTTTGATGAATTTCAGTTGTCCGCTTTCTTGCATGGGCAAGATATTCTCTTTGAGAAAACTTGCTTTCTCGCGGGCATTGGGTTGAGTAGCCCATTGCCAATGATCTTCGTTCGACCAATAGTTTGCTTTTGGAAAAGCGGTTACCAATTTATCCCCTACCCGCTTTACTCCACCACCACAGTGATCGAAATGAAGATGACTGAGAAACATGTCTGTTACATCATCGGCTGAAAAGCCCGATTGTTTCAATGAACCATCTAAGGTGTCAGTCCCATTTAGGTAATAATGACTAAAGAATTTTTCGTCTTGCTTGTTGCCTAATCCGTTGTCGATTAGCATTAACGTGTTACCATCTTCAATCAGCAAACAACGCATGGCCCAATTACAAAGGTTGCGTTCATCGGGTGGATTGGTTTTTTGCCAGAGAGATTTGGGAACAACGCCAAACATGGCGCCACCATCCAACTTAAAAAAACCGGTGTTGATTACATGGAGATTCAAAATTCAAAAGATTTAAAATTTCGAATGTCAAATTACGACATCGAATCTTAAATCCTGAATTTTAAATTTTGAATTTGATATTATTCTTTCACTACTCCCATCGAAGTGAACTTATCAATCCGTTGGTTGATTCGTTCTTCAGGTGATAGTTTATTCAAATCGGAAGTAAGTTGCGTGATAACCTTCTTAACCTCAGCTGCCATTGCCTTTACATCGGTATGGGCACCACCCAGAGGTTCTTTAATTACACCATCAATCAGCTTTAGCGCATGCATATCTTTAGATGATAGCTTCAGAAGCTCGGCAGCCTGCTCTTTGAAATCCCAACTGCGCCACAGAATTGCAGAACAGTTTTCAGGAGAAATTACTGAATACCAGGAATTTTCGAGCATGAGTACCCGATCGCCAATAGCAATACCCAATGCTCCACCCGAGGCACCTTCACCTATAATAATGCAGATCACAGGCACCTTCAACATGAACATTTCTTTCAGGTTGCGTGCAATGGCTTCGCCTTGGCCACGCTCTTCAGCTTCCAATCCTGGAAATGCACCGGGAGTATCAATGAACGTAATAATAGGCTTGTTGAATTTCTCTGCCAGTTTCATTAAGCGAAGTGCTTTGCGATAACCTTCCGGGTTAGCCATACCAAAGTTGCGAAGTTGCCGCTGCTTGGTATTGCGACCTTTCTGTTGGCCTATGATCATATAGGTTTGACCATCAATGGTTCCAAACCCACCTATCATCGCTTTATCATCGCTTACCGTACGGTCGCCATGAAGTTCAATAAACTCTGTAGTGATTTCGTAGATGTAATCTAACGTGTAAGGTCTATCCGGGTGGCGAGAAAGCTGTACTCGTTGCCAGCCAGTAAGGTTATCGAACGTTTCCTTTTTTAAATCGGTGATCTTCTTTTCCAACGCCTGAATGGCACTCTTAACAGAATCATCGCTATCGTTAGCCAGATGTTTCATATCAGAGAGCTTTGCTTCCAGTTCTGCGATGGGCTTTTCAAAATCCAAAAGATTCATTGCCCTTAAGTTAGTTTATAAACAAGGCTACAAAATTAGAAGATTTTTGAAATAGCAGTTTTTGATGTAAGGATATGCGGTTTCTTAACTGGTTTATAAAACAAAAAAGTCCTGACGGAGCTAGCCGGCAAGACCTTATGTATTAAGAAATATGATTACTTATAGAATAATGAGTGCCAGAATGATAGCCTCAATCA
>DPSB01000550.1 GCA_003537495.1 Cytophagales bacterium
GCTCAAATAATTTCACCGTATCATCAGAAATAACTGCATAAGAGTCTTCGAAAAATCTCCCTGTGTCCAGATTCATAACCTGATATGCTACTGACGTATTACATAATCCATCTGGCGTGTTAATCAGATATTCTCGAAATGAGCACCAGCTATAATCTTCTATTCGATTAACCAACCCAGCTTTCAAAGCATTTTGGTGTATATAATGAAATACAGTAGTTAGGTATTCATCAACACATTTCGATTTGGTTTTTTGTTGAAACAAGTTACCCTTAAGATTTTGTTGCTTTTGAATGCCTTGAGAGTAGGTGCTTAAGAGTAATCTTATTCCTTCCGTTAGAGCGTTAATAGGAATTGGTTTTTCTTTAACCAATTTCTCAGTTGCTTTATTTGCTTGTACCAGTATGTGAAAATGATTTGGCATCAGGCTCCAAGCTAGCACGTTTGCTGTTGGTACGATATACTTTTTTACTTTATCAAGAAAGTACTGGTAATTTCTTTCCTGAAAGAAAATGAGTTGTTTATTGTTTCCACGATTAAAAATATGGTAAAAGCTACCTTCGTTGAAAAGCATAGATTTACGATACGGTTTAAGGCGTCCTGACGGCCTGAAGCCGTCTGACGCCAAAGAATCAACTGGCTTTTCTACGCACTACTTTTTTGGTTTCTTTCTCCACCTTCATGGTTGTGCCTTTGGCTTTTTCCATTGGCTTCTTTTTGGCGGCTTCAATGCTGGCTTTCAAAGCAGTCATAATATCAACCACCACTGGTTCTTCTTCGGCAACCATTACAATCTCTTTACCGGCAATCTTCGCATCGATAATCGCCTTGAGCGCATCGTAATAATGATCCTTCATTTCTATTTTACTGAAGGTGGTTGTCATAGAATCCACCAAGGTTTTAGCAAGCTTTAATTGTTCTTTATCTGCTTTTACTTCGAGCAACTGCGGAACCTCGCTCATGTTGCGCACTTCGTTAGGATAGCGAAGCCGATACATCAACATGCCACCTTCGTGGGGCGAAATCAATACCGGAGTTTCACGATCGCGCAGTACTACTTTACCCACACCCACCTTTCCACTTTCTTTTAATGTCTGGCACAAGAGGCCATAGGTTTTAGCTGCAATGTCGCCATCAGGGCCAATAAAGTAAGGCGATTCAAATAAGGTATGGTGTACTTCTTCAGCTTTCACAAAGCCTTCCATTTCAATAATCTTCTCGCTCTTGAGTTTTACCTTATTCAGGTCTTCCTGTTCAATAATCACAAACTGGCCAGGCTCGTATTGATAGCCTTTTACGATGTCTTCAGTCTTCAACGGCTGCCCCGTAACCTTGTCTTTCTTCTCGTAGCTGACCGGGTTGTGACCGTCTTTGCTCAACAGGTTAAAGCTGATAGTTTGCCCGGTATCAATCGCATTGTAAATCCGCACCGGAATTGTAACAAGCGAAAATTGGATGTGTCCTTTCCAGATGGCCCTCATAGTATCTTAGTTTAAAAAATTAACTACAGGCCACTAAGTTATTGGTTATGAATATTTTTTCAAAATTAACTTTAGGGGGTAAATGCGACAAAAGAGGTGGTGTCTATATCCGCTTTCAACTCGTGCAGCAGGTTATAAAGTCCGTAATAGGTTCGATTAATATACAAGGCATCTTTTACCCCACGGGCTTTTTTCGATTCCCGGAATGCTTTCATCTGCCCTATTTCTTCACCAAATGCATACAGCGATTCGAAGTACTGCTTTTCCGAGAAATCGAACCGAGGGGTGCGAAACGGACGGCCCAATAACTCAACCAGCCTTGTAAATACTTCCGTGAAGAAGGCAATGTCCTGTTTTGTGTCATCGGGATAAATGAAGCGCAAATCATGAAACACTTTATTCAGCCGGGGTTTATCGTTCAGGATATCCTTGTCCAATAATTGAAAGTAAACTTTGTAAAATGCCTGAGGCACAACTTTTACACAACCAAAATCGATGATGCCCAATTTACTATCTGGTGTAATAATGAAATTACCCGGGTGTGGATCGGCATGCACCGAACGCAGCGTATGAATCTGGAAGTGATAGAAGTCCCACAAGGCCTGCCCTATGCTGTTTCGCTCTTCCTGCGACCATGAGTTGGCCTTAAACATTTCACCCAATGGTTTTCCTTCGATCCAATCCATGGTTAAAATACGATCGGCCGAAAGGCCCGGATAATACTTTGGAAAAACCAGGTTCGGAATTTCAGCACACTGCTTCGAAAGCTCCATGGAGCGTTTCAATTCCAGTTTGTAATCCGCTTCTTCCAGCAACCGCACTTCCACTTCGCCAATAAACTCATCGTAATCGGCTTGGTTTAGTTTAAACATGCGCAGGACAATTGGCTTCACCATAGCCAGATCACTCTTCACACTATCGGCTACACCCGGATATTGAATTTTAACTGCAAGCTTCTTTCCTTTTAATGTTGCCTGATGAACTTGCCCGATAGATGCAGCATTGCTTGCTGATGTCTGAAAGGAATCAAACAACTCGGCAGGTTTTTTCTGCAGCGATTTCTCGAAGGTGCGCACCACCAACGGATAAGAAAGCGGTGGCGCACTGTATTGTGCCATCGCAAACTGTTGCTGATAGGCCGTGGGCAACAGGTTCTTATCCATGCTTAGCATTTGCGCAACTTTAAGCGCACTGCCTTTTAATTCGCTTAACGACTTGTAGATGTCAGTAGCGTTGTCTTGATGTAATTCGTCTTTGGAGAGCTCGGGGTTAACCAGTTTCTTGCCGTAATGCTTCAGGTAATTGGTACCGATCTTGGCACCGGTGGAAATGAATTTGGAAGCGCGTTGTACCTTCCCTACCGGAATACTTTTTTGTTCTTTCATTCGGATTTAGTTCTTGGCATTCTGGTACAAAAACTTTCCAAAGTCGAGCGCGTTGTCGAGCACTCCTTTTCCGATTAAGTCGAAAGCCAGGTTTACCGATTTTTCAATGGCTGCATCTGTTTTCTCGAAGTTGGCACTGTCATCGTGCGTCCAAAACTGAAGAATAAACATAAAGTGCATCCAAAATAACAGATCGTATTGCTTATCAAGATATGGCCGTGTGGCGACTTCGCCCGAAACTTTGCCCGCATTCAGCACCGAGTTGATCCATTCATCGAATGAAGTTTTAAAACCCTTCAGGAAAACAGGCATAAGCGGTTGCTTCCAGCCTTTCAATTGATATAGAATAAAACTCCGGTCTGTTTTAAGTGCTTCAATCAAACTGAAATAAAACGTAAGAATTTTTTCTCGGGCTCCGAAAGCCTGGTAATCGGCATCAGTCTCAATGCGCTTCCGGGTAGATTCAATGAGGTTGGTCCAGATCGACTTTTCTATGGCTTCGAAGGAGGCAAAGTGTTTATAGAAATCGCCTTCGGTAATACCGATGCTTTTACAGAATGTAAACACCGAAGCTGGCACTTTGCCCGAAGTTAAAATTTGTTCGCGGTAAGCCTCGGCTATTTTATCGGCTGTAATAGCCTTCTTGGTTTTTGTCTTTTTAACTTTTTCCATATTGATAAAACAAGATTTCTGATGTTTAGTTTAGGGCCATGCTTAAAACGTTTATACGCTGTTAAGCGTTTTACTTTGGGGGAATAATTGCGCAACTTTAATCATGGCTTTGATTCGCATTTGTTGCGTGGCGATTTTTGTTGCCGGTGGCTCCGTGCTCGCCCAGGAAAAACGTACCGCCCAGTACTATTTTGAAAAAGGCGAGACTGCGGCTTCAGCCCGATCTTATAAAACGGCCCTTGCCCATTTTACAGAATGCCTGCGACTTGAGCCCTACTTTATGCAAGCCTATTTCCGTCGTGC
>DPSB01000507.1:0-1635 GCA_003537495.1 Cytophagales bacterium
TTTGGTAAAGGCAGGGTGCTGGTAGGCCAGGCGCATCCAGGAGAAATAAAACCAACCCATTGGTTTCCGGCTTTGTTCTTGTTAGCGCTTTGCGCTATACCACTGGTTGCATTACTTTTTCCAAAGCTGGGTGTATTGCTAACCATTGGGTACCTCGGTTATTTATTGTTGATCGGTTTTCATTCTTTTTATACCGTTAAATCTTTGCATGTAGCAGTGCTGAGTGTGCCTTCGGCTTTTATTCAACTTACCGGTTATGGTATCGGTTTTCTGAAACAGATGTTCACGCGTTAGGTTTTTGGATTGCATAAGTCAGTTTTTTATCTAAACTTTAATTAACCAAAAAGACCTATTTTATGAGAGGCTATGTCGGTACTCTGATTTTACTCGGGGCTTCATTCCTATCGTTTACTGATCCTACACCCAAAGGCGAGTACCTTCAAAAGGGGCATTATATTGTTGTAGCTGCTTACCGCATTGGGCAGGAAAAGTACATGGAAAATTATGTGGCGCAGCTTAACAGCACCGGGTTGCATGCTAAACATGGGTACGATGCCGGTCGCAAATTTTATTATGTGTATCTGGATTATTATGCCGACTTCAATGAGTCTATCGATCAGATGTTGAAGGCCAGAAAAGAAGGTGGTTTCGAGCGGGCATGGGTGAGGGTAATGAAGGAAAACTATGGTGTGTCCACGTCATCAACAGAAAAGCCTAGCGAAACAAAAGTAAATCCGGATAACAATACTAGTGTACTTACAATAATTGAACCTAAGCCGGTGGTGCAGGAAGAACCTAAGAAAGAAGAATATTTTGCTGTAGAGACAAAACCCGAACCCGATATAGTGTTTGAAGAGCCCAAACCAAAAGGTACACTCGCGCTTAAAGAAGCCAATGTTCTGTTTTATTTATATAACCCCACTAATAGCAAACCCATTGAAGGGGAAGTTGAACTGGTAGATAGCGATATGTCGAGGTTGATTAAAAAAGTAAAAGCACATGAGGTAATGCCCATGGTTGATCCGCGCAATAAAAGTGGGAAGATAACCTTGATAGGTTCTTCATTCGGATTCCGCAAAGTGCAGTACGACTTTAACCTGAACGAAATTAAACCCGATAGTCTGCCTGAGCATATTGAATGGAAAGACGATAAGTACATTATACGTTTCGACATGGCGCGCTTACACCGGGGCGATATTGAAACGTTGTACAATGTTTACTTTTTTAACGATGCAGCGGTTATGTTGCCCGAATCGAAGTATGAGTTGAATAAATTACTGGATTTCATGAACTCAAACGACCGCTATAAGATTATGCTGCATGGCCACACCAATGGCAATGCGCGTGGCAAAATTGTTACCATGGGGCCTTCTCAAAATTTCTTCGAACTATCCAACGATGTGGTGAATGGCACCGGCTCTGCAAAAGAACTTTCAGAAGCCCGCGCGCAGGCTATTAAGGATTGGTTGGTAGCCAATGGTATTGCAGATAGCCGCATCAGCATCAAGGCCTGGGGTGGCAATCGTATGTTGCATGATAAAAACAGTAACAACGCGCGCAGAAACGTGCGGGTTGAAGTTGAAGTGCTGGAAGAATAAGTTGCATTTTGCGCGTAACAATTTGGTAATGTCCGCC
>DPSB01000507.1:1954-2580 GCA_003537495.1 Cytophagales bacterium
TTTTGGAAATTTTCGCGGCCTTTACAACCCCTTATGAAGCGGATCATTCGCAGTTTCTCCTTAATTATCAACTACAAAACGTTTATCATCACTGCCCTGGCGGTGATTTCCACGTACACCTGTTTTCACTATGGGCTAATTGCCAAGTTTCCGGATATGCTGGTGGGTGTGGCCATTGTATTTCCGGTGGTGTTTTCAATTGGCTCTGCCTATACCCGCAGGGAAACAGCCTTGCAACGCCTGGCCGATTTTAAAGGTCATGCGGTAGCAGTTTATTTTGCTACCCGCGATTGGCCACCCATTAAAGATAAAACCTTACCCAACCGCACCAAGCAAATCATTTTTGAGATGATGAAGTTGATGCGTGAAATGTTCAAGACCAACCATAATCCCGAATGGAAAGAGAATGAATTGATGATGTACAAACTTTTTTCTGAGTTGTCGGAATTTACCAACGACTTACGAAAACACGATGTGCAGAGCAGTGAGATTTCCAGAATAAATCAGTATATCAGCAAAATGATTATCGCGTTCGATAACATGAAGATCATTCATAATTATCGTACCCCGGTAACGCTGCGCACCTACAGCAAAGTTTTTATTTATGTATTCCCGATTATTTACGG
>DPSB01000507.1:2837-2991 GCA_003537495.1 Cytophagales bacterium
ATGTATTCCCGATTATTTACGGGCCTTACTTTGCCAGCACCGTAGGCGATTATTCTGCATCGTTGGAGTATGTAATGCCGGTTTTGTACAGCTTCATTCTGGTAAGTTTGGATAACATTCAGGATCATCTCGAAAATCCGTTTGATGACGTAGG
>DPSB01000262.1 GCA_003537495.1 Cytophagales bacterium
ATTGGATTTAGAAACATTATAAAAATCAAACCATGCGGAGGTCTTACCAAATTTTTAACAAACACGATGAGTCCGTAGGATCATGTGGTTGCCAAGTGACAATTGTATTTAGAAGTCCCGGAGGGACGAACTTATGGTAGTGAACCATTTTAGCATGTAGGAAGTCCCGGAGGGACGACCGTATTGTAGAAAAAGATTAAATTTATTTGATAGCTTCTAGAAGGGCACCGTATTAAATCAAAGGTATTCCAACGTTTATATTCAATTGCTCTATTAAAACACCTTATGGCCAACACCTATACCCAATTAAATATTCATTGCGTTTTTGCCGTGCATGGTCGCGAAAATTACATCACCTCAAATTTTCGGGAAGATTTGTTCCGCTATATGTCGGGTATATTAAAGGGCGATAAGTCGTATCCATTGGCTGTTAATGGTTGGCTGGATCATGTGCATGTATTTTTTGAACTACAACCAACTATGTGTGTATCTGATCAGATGCGGATGTTAAAGGCAACCTCTTCTAAATGGATAAACGACAATAAATTTATGAAAGGTAAATTCCGATGGCAAGAAGGATTTGGTGCCTTCTCTTATTCTCGTTCACAGCGGGATAGTGTGATTAATTATATAATAAACCAGGAGCAGCATCATAAAAAGCAAAGTTTCAGGGAAGAATACCTTGAGTTGTTACAAAAGTTTGAAATTCCGTTTGAGGATAAATATTTATTCGAATTCTATGATTGATAATCAATTTAGTTATGGTCGCCCCTCCGGGGCTTATGAAATAACCCTTACATTTTCTACCATAAGTTCGTCCCTACGGGACTATTAAGAGTTATAACCAAATGAAACCCAGCAGTGCTTTTGCATGACTTTCAAGAACTGTTTAAAAGCCCCAGCGGGGCGAACCTATGGTAGAAAAGGAGAAAACCACCCACCAGCCCCGGAGGGGCGACCGTAGATTTTTGTCTATCAGCCTATTTTCATTTCAACACAACTCCTTATCGCTCGTGTGAATTCAATTTCTAAATTGTGATTCTACAATTACCTTTGAAAATGTCTATCGCTGAGCCCAAACTCCTCCACTGGCTCCATAATTTTTATGGCTACGGTTCGTGGCAGGCACGATTCTGGTTTATTGGTTATGAGGAACCCGGTGGCGATATACCCGAAGAAGTGGCCGACAAATTCAATTATTTTTCTACGCACCATGCAGAAGCGAAACCTACGCTCTGCAATATCCGCGAGCTATACCAACATGTATCGGTAGGTACTGAAGATCCAAAAGCAGAAAAGTTTACCAATCGCTATGACTATCGGTTTGGTACAACAGCCATTCAAAGTACAGTATGGAAAAACCTGACTGCCTTTGAATATGGTTACAACAACCTACCCGTACCTGATTTGTTTCTTTATCAAAAAGAAAAATTTGCACAAGCTGGTTTGAAACGCGAGGCTATGATTCCGTTATATCCCTTGCCTGGCTCGCATACGCACTCGTGGCATTACAATTGGCTGAATCTAACAGGTTGCGATTTTCTGAAAAGTCAGCAGCGGTATGAAGAATATATCTATCCGCAACGTATTCACACCATTCTTTCCAACCTGCGCGAACACAAACCAGAAGTGGTACTCATGTTTGGAATGAAGAATATCAACGGACTAAAAAAATCAATTCAAGATTTTTTTGGAACCGTACAGTTTTCCACCGGCAAAGGCATCAAACTACAAATACCACAACACCACCGGGCCGACATTAACGGAACGACCTTGATCATCACCACACAAATTCCAGCCTTACGCCATGGCCGAATTGAGACGGGTTTTGATTGGGAGGAGTTTGGGAGAAGAGTTCGTGCCTCACCCCAATAAAATGTAGTACTCATTATATGATTTTGGTTACCCCTCTCCACAGGAGAGGGGTGATTAAGATTGACTTGCTTTAGTTTATTCCTTTTGGTTTAAGTATTACTTTTGATTCACCCAAGTACGTATCAATTACGCAATACTTTTTTACCCCTCTCCTGTGGAGAGGGGTGCAATAAAATTTTGGTTGCTGATAAGTCCCGTTGGGGTGAGGCATAAACACCATGATCGAAATAACCAACAACCCAATCGATACTTCCAAAAGTATTGCTGCTGCATCCGTACAGCAGGCTGGCGCTATAAACGTGTTTATCGGAACCGTGCGCAACCAAACAGCCGGCAAGGCAGTAACAAAATTGGAATACGAAGCCTACGAACCGATGGCTGTATCCGAAATTCAAAAAGTAATAGATGCTACGAAAGCCAAATGGAGCCTCACCGGCTGGGCTGTAAGTCATAGAACGGGAACCTTGTTGCCAGGCGAAGTAGCCGTAGTGGTGGCTGTTTCCACACCCCACCGGAAAGATTCTTTTGAAGCGTGTCAGTTTATCATCGACACCTTAAAAAAAACTGTCCCCATCTGGAAAAAAGAATTTTTCCAAGATGGGGACCAGTGGGTATCAGCTCATCCTTAGAGCTGACTCACAATCATCACCGCCAGGGTGATAATTGCTACTGCAATTACTAGCGCTGAACCTACTACCAGCAATAAGTCGCGGTTAATAGGATTCAGAAGGAAGTTTCTGTCAATGAATTTCATAGCCAACTTTATTTTAGACACAACAAAGATAACATAGGTCGTGCCAATTTGGTTTGCTAACTATAAATCAATTTTCGAAAAGTAATATTTCACCCGTTTGCAAAAATTTATACTTACCATTTTAGTTAATGCATGCTTGTGTAAGTGACTAATTGATGGCCACTTAAGTAAACACCTAAAAGTTGATGTAAGACTAAGCGTTGGAGTACTTTAGAAGAAGCAGGCTACTTTTTTCGAATAAAATCTTTCTTGCCACCTTGTTTGGCCATCAGTTTTATCTCTTCAATTACGATCTCATGTGACAAGGCCTTGCACATATCGTAAATGGTAAGAGCAGCCACCGATGCAGCCGTAAGTGCCTCCATTTCTACCCCGGTTTTCCCGGTAACCACTACATCGGTGCTGATCACTACTTTCTTTTTAACTACTTCAATCCGAACCTGACAATCTTCCAGAGCAAGCGGGTGACAAAACGGAATCAACTCATGCGTTTTTTTAGCCGCCATTACTCCGGCAATAATGGCTGTTTGAAACACCGGCCCTTTTTTGGTAATCAACTCGTTGTTTTTGATTTGCGCTAAGATTTCGTTGCCCAAAAACACCACCGCCTGCGCCTTCGCCACACGTTTGGTTATCCGCTTTTCCGATACATCTACCATTTTGGGGTTGCCCGATGCATCAATATGTGTAAATTGTTTTTTCATTTGGATTTAGTTATCGATGAATCAAAAGTCTAACCTATTTGGAATGTCATTCCGGTCCCGCAAAGGCGGGATGCCGGAATCCCGTTCAGCATGTACTCATGGAGATCGCGGAATAAATCTGCGATGACGGAAGACTTTTGATTCATCTCAATTAAAGATACTTATATAAACTCAATAGCTATTCAAAAATAACAAATGATCACCGTATCCGAAGCAACAGCCATCATTCTCTCCCACTCCATCGAAACAGGTGTGGAAGAAGTTTCCATTCAGGAAGCATGTGGTCGCGTGCTGAAGGAAACCGTGCGGGCCGATCGCGACTTCCCTCCTTTTGATCGCGTAAGCATGGATGGCATCGCCATCGCTTTTGATACATGGAAATCCGGCACAACCACTTTTACCATCGAAAGCATTCAGGCAGCCGGACAACAACAAAAACAATTAACCAACACACAAGCCTGCATTGAAGTAATGACTGGCGCCATGTTGCCGTTGGGTACCGATACCGTTGTACCCTACGAAAACGTGGCGATCAAAGATGGCAAGGCAACGATTACCACCGAAAAAATTGAGCGCGGTGAAAACATTCACCGGCAAGGTGTGGATGCAAAGCTGAACGATGAGTTGCTTGTATCCGGTATAAAAATTTCACCAGCCGAAGTAGCGTTAATGGCCGCGGTTGGCAAAAAGAAAATTCAGGTCGCTGCCTTTCCTAAAACGGCAATCATCTCCACAGGCGATGAATTGATTCCGGTTGATTTGATTCCATTGCCTTATCAAATCCGCAGATCGAACAGTTATGCCCTGCAAGCCGCTTTGCGCGAGTTGGGTTGCACGGCCGATCAGTTTCATTTGCCCGATCAACCCGAATTGTTGGAGGCAGAAGTGAAAAAGATTTTACAACATTATTCGCTTGTTATTTTTTCAGGTGGGGTTTCAAAAGGTAAGTACGATTACATACCGCAAACGCTGGAACGCAACGGTATTCAAAAACGATTTCATCAGGTTAGTCAGCGACCCGGTAAACCACTTTGGTTTGGTACTTCGGCTAAGCATGTGGTGTTTGCCCTTCCGGGGAATCCGGTCTCTACCTACATGTGTTTTTACCGCTACATCAAACCGTGGCTGATGAAAAGTCTGGGCGTAGAAACACAACCACAACAAGTGGTGCTGGCCCAGAACTTTACATTTAAACCTGCGCTTACTTATTTTTTACAAGTGAAAGTGAAAAACGAAATGAGTCAACTGAAAGCCTGGCCCGATGCTGGTGGGGGCTCGGGTGATTTCGCCAACCTGAAAGATGTTGATGGGTTTATTGAACTACCAGCTGACGCTACCGATTTCAAGGCTGGTCAAGTATTTCGGTATTATCCGTTTCGCAATTCATGATTCAGGTTAGTATTGCCTTATTGATTTCGATTGCTGCTCTCATTTCTGTTTCGCGTTACTTTAAACTACACGCGTTCTTTGCTTTATTGTTGGCTGCAGTGTTGTTTGGGTTAATTATGGGCAAACCCTTTCTGGAAATTTTCACAAGCATGCAAAGTGGTTTTGGTTTGTTGTTGCAACAAATCGGGTTTCTGGTTGCGATAGGTTCGTGCCTCGGTACCGTGATGGAGAAAACCGGAGCCATGGCCACGCTCGGAAATAAAATTATTACAGCATTTGGCACATCGCGTACTACGTTAGCGATGGCCGTAATCGGGTTGCTGGTGGGTATTCCGGTTTTCTGCGATTCAGGATTTATTATTTTATCGCGATTAATACCCGCACTGGCTTCTTCAGCAGCAACACCCACACAACTTTCACTGACGCTTTCCACTTCGCTTTATACATCGCACACACTTATACCACCTACACCGGGGCCGCTGGCAGCAGCCGCTAACCTGGGTGCAACCTCCCATCTTGGTTTGGTTATGCTGGTTGGTTTGATAGGTTCAATACCTATTACCGGAGTAGCTTACTTCTTATCGCGCAAGTTGGGTTTGCGAATTACAACCACCACACCCGCTATTGAAACCCCCGAAGTACATCCGCACTCCACTATCCTCATTTTCATACCCTTGGTAATTCCGATTGTACTGATAGCATTAGCGTCTTTGCCTACTTTAATTCCGGCACTGCAATCGTGGTCGATCCTTCAGGTAATCGGTAATCCGGCTGTGGCTTTGCTAATAGGTTTAAGCTTTTCTTTCCTGCTCATTCGCAGCAAGCAAAAACAAACCTGGCCTGGTTGGATCTCAGAAGCATTGAAAGATGCTGGAATTATTTTATTGATTACCGGTGCGGGTGGTGCGTTTGGTGCCGTGATTAAATCCAGTGGCCTTGATCTGATCCTGAAAGATGTGCTTGCTGATTCACAAGCGGGTGGAATAGTTTTTCTGTTG
>DPSB01000417.1:0-4201 GCA_003537495.1 Cytophagales bacterium
GCAGCAATAAATTCATCTGAAATATCTTTCAGTTGGGTGTAAATAAAATTGAGTTGGGTGGAACGCTCCACTCCAGCCAGATAACCTTTAGGAGTAATAAGCGGATAGCTGCGGGTTTTATGTTTTTCATTCAGCCACGTGGCGTGATTATAAATAAACCCGAGCGTACCAGGAATTTCAAAGTCAACGGTTTTACCACCCAGAAAAATATAATCGCAGGCCATATCGGTAATGTTCCATTTATCTAAGGGAACTGAATACTGATAGCCCAACGCAAACAAAGAAGCCGCTGTTATTTTTTCTTTCGTTGAGAAATCGACAATTACCCGCGGCACCTGATGCCCGCCAATGTTTAACACTTCGTGCGTTGCCCTGCGCGTATAGGCATACGGGTTGATTGGATTATGCGTAATCTCAGGAATTGAATAAGTTGTTTTGCGAGTAGTGTACCGGTCGGCCAGCATTTTGGCAACGGGTACTTCAGCTTCTGGTTCTTCCGTTAACGATACGCGAATGGTATCACCCAAACCATCTTCCAGTAAGGTTCCAATTCCTACCGATGACTTGATACGCCCATCTTCGCCATCGCCTGCTTCGGTTACACCCAAATGCAAGGGGTATGGTTGAAAGTTTTCTTCATCGAGCTTCTGCACCAGTAACCGGTAAGCCTGCACCATTACTTGCGGATTACTTGCTTTCATCGACAATACAATGTCATAGTAGTTCAAATCTTCGCAGATGCGCAGAAACTCTAAAGCAGATTCCACCATACCGAGTGGTGTATCGCCATAGCGACTCATAATGCGATCGGAAAGCGAACCGTGATTGGTTCCGATGCGCATGGCCGTACCATACTCTTTACAAATCTTTACCAGTGGTGTAAACTTTTCGCGGATGCGTTCCAGTTCGGCCTGATACGTAACATCGGTATATTCAATTTCTTCGAACCGCTTTTTATCGGCATAGTTGCCGGGGTTAACGCGTACTTTCTCAACAATACGCGCAGCAAGTTCTGCAGCATTGGGTGTAAAGTGAATATCTGCGATAAGCGGAACCTCATATCCGCGCAAGCGTAATTCTTTTTTTATCTCAGCCAGGTTCTGGGCTTCTTTAATGCTGGGTGCCGTAATGCGCACATATTCGCAGCCTGCTTCTACCATGCGAATGGTTTGTTCAACCGAACCTTGAGTATCCATCGTATCGATGGTGGTCATCGATTGAATACGAATAGGGTTATTGCCACCCATCGGAACACCGCCAATGTTTACCACGCGGGTTTTTCTGCGGTTGTAACTCACCAGACTATCGCAATATTGTTTTACCTGAACCAGATTCACAGCCTAAGATTTAGTAACAAAGTTAACCAAAACCTTGCAGGTCTTTTCATTATCAGCTTAAACACCTGCAAGGCTTTGTAGCAAACACTTAAAAGACCTTTCAGGTTTAAAAAATCTTTTAAATATCACCCAACTGCGGGCGGATTAGCAACTCTTCCACCACGCTGTGTGGCGAGAGCGACCAGGCCGAAAATATCGCTTCGGCCACATCTTCCGGCTTCATAAACCGGCTATCAGGTAACCCAGAACCAGCCCAGCTATCGGTTTTAGTGGCACCGGGCAAAATCGCGGTAACGCGCACCCCGGCAGGTTTCAGTTCTTCGCGCAACACCTTAGAAAAGCCCAACAATGCAAACTTAGAGATGGCATAAGAGCCGCCATTTGGGTAAGCTTTTATGCTGGCAATAGAGCACATATTAAAAATATGGGCTCCGGTTTTAATTTGATTACTTAGTCCGCGGGTGGTATAGTACGCACTGTACAAATTGGTTTCAATCATGCTTTCGAGCGTTCCGGCAGGCTCATCCAGTACCGAGCCGGGCACAAAATATCCGGCATTGTTCACCAGCACATTAACCGGGCGATTAAGATCCGCAATTGATTTACAGAATGCAGCCACTTGTTCAACATCGCGCATATCGGCTCTGAATGTATACGCCTTAACCTGAAGTTGTTCCATTTCAGTTTTAAACCGGGCCAGGTGTTCCTCATTTCGGCCACAGGTTGCTACATCAAAACCGGCCGCGGCAAAACGCTGTAAAATTGCCCTGCCAATACCTTTGGTGCCTCCGGTTACTACTATCAGTTTGTTCATCGGATTTGTCTTATCTTTGGGCAATATAGCATTAGAACATTTCTGCATGAAGGGTTTTGGCCGGTACGTTATCTTCTTAAGCTCGTTAGTAGTACGCAGGGAGACTTTCAAAACATACTATACGCTTACGCTCGAAGAGTGTGTACAGATCGGGCTAAAATCCATTTTACTTTTCATGTTGGTCTCCACCTTTATGGGTGCGGTAACTACTCTGCAAACGGGTGCTAACCTGGTAAGTCCGTTCGTTCCGCGCTTCATCATTTCAAACGTTGTACGCGAGATGACCATTTTGGAGTTAGCGCCTACTATTATGGCGGTAATCTATGCCGGCAAGGTTGGCTCCAGTATGGCGGGCGGTTTGGGCACCATGCGCATAACCGAACAAATTGATGCGCTTGAAGTAATGGGTATAAACGCAGCATCGTATCTGGTACTTCCCAAGATTGTTGCTTCTGTACTGATGTACCCCTTGTTGGTAATTGTAGCCGCAGTTTGTGCGCTTATGGGTGGCTACCTGGTGGGTACCTTAACGGGATTGTTAACTCCTACTGAGTATGTATATGGAATCCGGTATGCATTCAATCCGTATTTTATCACGTTTGCATTGATCAAAACTTTTGTATTTGCATTTTTGATTAGCACGATTTCATCTTTTAAAGGCTACTATACACAGGGCGGTGCCCTTGAAGTAGGTATTGCGAGTACACAGGCCGTAACCTCCAGCATTATCGCAATATTGTTAGCCGATTATTTTCTGGCATACCTGCTGATCTGATTTTATGATTAAGATTAATAACATATCTAAATCCTTTAGCGATAAGCAAGTGCTTAGCGGCATCAGTGGCGAGTTTGAAAAAGGTAAAACGAACTTAATCATTGGCTCTAGCGGTACAGGTAAAAGTGTGTTGTTGAAATGTATTGTGGGTTTAATTCAACCCGATACGGGCAGTGTTTATTTCGATCTGCGAAACTTTACAGAAGCCGATAAAGAAATGAAATCCGACATCAGGCGCGAGATCGGAATGTTGTTTCAGGGTGGTGCGCTGTTCGATTCGAAGAATGTGGAAGAGAACGTTATGTTTCCGCTCGACATCCTGACTAAAATGACACCGGCAGAAAAAATAGAGCGCGTTAATTTTTGTTTAAAGCGCGTTGGCCTGGAAGGTGTAAATAAAAAAATGCCTTCTGAAATAAGTGGTGGTATGAAAAAGCGTGTAGGCATTGCCCGTGCTATTGTAAATAATCCCAACTACCTGTTTTGCGATGAACCTAACTCTGGTCTTGATCCGCAAACATCAATTTTAATTGATGAGTTGATTATGGAGATAACGCACGAGTTTGATATTACTACGGTTGTGGTTACCCACGATATGAACTCGGTGCTGGGGATAGGCGAAAAAATTATGTTCTTGTATAAAGGAAATAAATTATGGGAGGGCTCTAACAACGACCTCATTCACTCGGGTGTAAAAGAACTGGACGACTTTGTTTTTACCAACAAAGTGATGCGCAGTTTGAAAGACAAAGCTTAAAGCACCAGAAACTCTACATAAAATTTAGTATTACCGGGTTCTGATTCGAACCAGATTTTTCCACCACTCAATTCAATGCCCTGCCGCGCAATAGCCAACCCAAGTCCTGAGCCCGATTTTTTTGTGGTGAAGTAAGGAATAAAAATTTTATCCTGAATATCTGTTGGAATACCGCCACCATTATCCTGAACTACAATTTGTACACTCGTTTCAACATGTCTCAATTCTACCTTTACGCGAGGAGGAATACCACCAGCCTGCAAGCCATTTAAAATCAGGTTCGAGAAAATTCTGTCTAACAATTGCGGGTCGCCATTTATAAGCGCTGTGGTTTTATCGTAACCAAAATCTACTTTACCACCTTCGTAAGTACTGTATAGGTTTACGGTTTTATTCAGCAATGCAACTAAGTCCAGTTTCTCAAGAATGGGTGCTGGCATCCGCGCAAAGGCGCTGAACGATGAGGCTATTTCATTCAGAATTTCAACCTGATTGAGTAACGTTGTTACCGATTGCTT
>DPSB01000417.1:4570-7491 GCA_003537495.1 Cytophagales bacterium
GGTGTAAGTGGATTCTTAATTTCATGAGCAACCTGCCGCGCAATTTCGCGCCACGCACTCTCCTTCTGGCTGCGCGATAATTCAATTTTACTTTGCTCCAGATTTTCAACCATTTTATTGTACTCATTCACCATCAACCCAATTTCATCGTTCGACTTCCATTCAAGCTGCTTGTTGCCGGTTAATGTGGTGTTACTTAAAGTCCGGGTAATAAACCGCAATGGGAACGTGAGCGACTCCACCACATAAAATGAAAGCAGTGAGAACACAATGAAGATAAGCGTAAACACGGTAAGGATATTAGCCAGCACAGTAATTTGTGTAGCATCTAATGATTGAGCCGACTCAAAGAACGGCAAACTGATCACACCCAGAATATCGGAAGTTTCAGGTGAACGTAATGCAAAGAATGCATTGTTAAAATGCAACAAGCCAATTTTATCGTTCAATACAAAGGCTATGTCGCCAATTTTAAATACACGCTCCCATGCGGTGCGATTCATTAAACCAGAAGAAAGTAAGCCCTCGGCCATGGCAGGTTGACTTGAAGCAACCATCATACCCTGCCTATCGAATACAGAAATATCTACATCAGCAAAACGCGCAGCCGCACCCAACCCAACATCTAATTCGGTCCTGTTTACTTCCGGACTCTGGGTATAACTCGCCAATGCCGGTAAAAGATTTTCCCCTAACACCCGCGCTTTACTCAGATATTCCCGAGTGAGTTGAATTTCAGCAGAACGCGATACTCGATTTAAGGTAGTTACAGCTACCACTACTAACGGTAAAGCAAAGGCCAGATAAATGTAAAGTTGAATCCGCGTAGCGTAGTTAATACTTCTTCCGCTTACCCAGGATTTAATTCCATAACCAACCAATACAAGAGCAATCAAACAGACACACGCAACAAAAAAAAATGAGAAGTTAGTCAGCACAAAAAAGTATGGATAAGTACCCGAAGTCACCACTGCCACCTGGCCCGCATCATCCTCTACAGCCGTGTGAATAAATCCATTTTTGCGAATTCCCTGATTAAAGAGTTGAGGTTCCTTTAGTAAGTCCGAATTGAAATCACGCTCGTAATTGAAGTTTCCAAAACTACTTTGAATCTGACCATCGACTATAAAAGCAAAACTTTTATCTCGGTTCTCAAAATATTCAGCAAAGCGACTATCTACCAGCAATTCCGGATAAACACTTTGTGGTATGGTACGCTTAAGTGCAAGATCCAACACAGCATACCCTACAATCTGAGCCGCACGCAAAACCGGAATAACAACCAAATAGCGTTTGCCGGTTTCAACCGAAGCAGAGCGGATAAAATAAATACCACCATACTCAGTAGCATATTGCGCATTATTGATCCGTTCACTCCACTCTAACCAACGGTCTATCGAAAGTTCGTCCAATGGTTCCCTCTGCGGAGTAAACAAATGCACCTGTAAATCATACCGATCGAAATAAGAACTGAGGTAGACCTGTTTTATTTTTTGTCGCGCAGCAGATCGACTCAGAAATGGGCTGGCCATACGCGATTGAATAAATGCATCGGTACTGATGCGCTTGCGACTTTCGTTCAGAAGATACTCGGCCATTACATCGCGATCAATCAGGTAACTGGCTGCAAACCTGAATTGCGATTCAATTTTCTCTTCTTCCGAGAAACGCATAATACTCCACGCGCTCTGCGTTCCAAACGCAAGCAAGGCAAGAAAAAAATACAAGAAAGAAATAAATGCGCTCTTGCGGATTAAACTCAGTTTAGTAAGATGCAGTATGGCAAAGTAAGGCACCGCAATCGCAACTGTTATCCAATAGTTTCTTTCCAACACTATAAAATAACCAATGAAAAGAATAAGTGCTATACCGAGTGTGATCAAGAAACTACTTGTGGATTGATTTAAAGTCTTGGATAACCGGATAAAAACATGCGTAAAGAAAAATCCGCTGATGGTTCCCAGCAACAACGAGAAAAATGCCAATGCCCGTAAGTTACCTATCGACAGTGTGCGGGTTATGTCCAACGAAATTGAGGAGTTGTGAAAAATGGTTTCGATAAAGAGGAAAGGATACAAAAATGAAAAGAGTGCAGCGAGTAGGAGTGCCACGCTAACTAATTTCTTAATTCCTTCTTTTGTAGTTTGAACTAACGTCTGCAGAATGCTCCAACGGGAGTACGTAAAAAAGACATAGCCGCAGATTAACAATATACCCAGCGAGTTTAGTACAAGATCACCCACCGAGGCATTGTAGGTAGAGGAAGCAAACTCCTGCGGACTAAAAATTGGGGTTGGCCACCAGCGGGATGGAAAATTAAACTCAACCATCAAAATCCGGATCAGGACAAACGCAAATGCCATCAACACAAAAGCAGATGCATACTTTTTTTGCCGATGAAGGTTTTTGATAAACTGAATAAGTATGAGAATTATTGAAATGAGAATGCCTATTCCAAAAATTAAAGTCAATACCTGAGTTCCGGCATTAGCTTGTAAACTTACTTTAAACATGGGTTGCTCACTGAATGTAATTAATTCTCCGGTCGTAAACTCCGATGGAAATACCCGAACCTGATACTGCTTAAACACCGCTTCGTTAAGTTGTGTGGGCAAATACCGATTGGCAATTGGGTATCGTCTCACTAACGGTAACATAGATATCACTACTTCATTTGTATTCAACGTTTGCCTGATGGCAATAAAATCGCCCAATGCTGTTTGCCAGAATTGCAGAGCGCTTGTATCAGTAATAATGCGGGCATCCGGAGCAAAGTCGGTAACACTCCACGCTTTCAATTCTCCATTGTGAACCAGATAATGGGCACCGGCTAAAGTAGACCAGGTTAACGTTTTTTCGGTTTTGATTTTTGCTGCTTCATTTCGGAGGTCAGTAAGCTTAGCTTTAAGATTTTGAGAAAT
>DPSB01000061.1 GCA_003537495.1 Cytophagales bacterium
CGTATGCCTTCAGCGGTGGGTTACCAACCTACACTTGCTTCGGAGATGGGTGCTATGCAGGAGCGTATCACTTCAACCAAAAATGGTTCCATCACTTCGGTGCAGGCTGTTTACGTACCTGCCGATGACTTGACTGACCCTGCACCTGCTACTACGTTTGCTCACTTGGATGCTACAACTGTATTGAGTCGTAAGATTGCTGAATTAGGTATTTACCCTGCGGTGGATCCGTTGGATTCTACCTCGCGTATTTTGCGTGCTGATATTATTGGCGATGAACACTACAACTGTGCGCAACGTGTAAAAAATATACTTCAGCGTTACAAAGAACTTCAGGACATCATTGCCATTTTGGGTATGGACGAATTGTCTGATGAAGATAAATTAACGGTAACCCGTGCAAGACGTGTACAACGTTTCTTGTCGCAACCCTTCCACGTAGCTGAAGCCTTTACTGGTTTGAAAGGTGCGTTGGTTGATATTAAAGATACCATTAAAGGCTTTAACATGATTATGGATGGTGAAGTAGATCATTTACCTGAAATGGCCTTTAACCTGGTGGGTACCATAGAAGATGCTATTGCCAAAGGCGAGAAGATGCTGGCAGACGTTAAATAATTTAGAATTCAAGATTTAAAATTTCCTCATTCTGATTTTAAATCTTGAATCTTTAATCTTGAATTGGAAATAAGATGCACTTAGAAATAATTACCCCGGAGAAGAAAATATTTGAAGGCGAGGTTTCAGCTGCCACCTTTCCGGGAGCCGATGGTACTTTTCAGATTTTGAATGACCACGCACCCTTAGTTAGCTTATTAAAGGATGGTGTTGTAGAATACAAATCGAAAGAACTGGCAGAACAAATTCATATTACTGGCGGAGTAGTAGAAGTATTGAAGAACAAAGTAATTCTGCTTGCCGATGGAATCCAGTAAGATGTGAAAGCTTACTCATAAAAAAACCCGGTTGCTGACCGGGTTTTTTGTTTTCTTTCCTTATTCAATTATTTCTTTCCGCCACCAAAGAAGAAACCAGCCTTAATAGCTAAATAACTATTTTGCGATTCAATTTCCACATTGTTAACAGTAGAGGTTGACTTAGGAATCAAGTTGTATTCCAATTGTAGGGTAAAGTGACCAGCATCAAACCCTACCCGGGGATAAAAACCAAACTTGGATGCAGCTTCAATTGCCTCCACAGTTCCACCATTGTTACCTGCATCTTCTACACTAATTGCAGCCAAGCTGTACAATCCAAAGCCAAGGCCGGCAAACGGTCTGAACGTATTGTTTGAAAAATAGTACTGACCATTTACAGTGTACGAACCAATAGCCGATATATCCAAATCAGCAGTTGAAGAGTTATAATTAGTAATTCCTCTTACAATCAAAGCCGACTCCAATCGCAACCCAACAGCAAGTTGATCACTTACGCGGTAAGCTGGCTCAAGATAAAAAAGAACACCACCAGAAGCTCCATCGCCAAAGGCCGATGCATAGCCTAATCCAATTCCGCCTTTAAATTTTTTGAACTCTTGAGCATGCGTGGTAAAAGCAATCGCTCCCAGCAGAACAACAAACAATAAACTCTTCTTCATATTTAATGGGTTTTATTTATATCTAAATTAAGAAGTTCCAGGTAAGCATCAAACTCAAATGGAGTTGAATTTATTTCTACCTATGAACAAATACGGTACATAGTCGTACAAAAAATCGTTTCTCAATATCCCCAAAAAAACGGTTACTGCCGCACTAACCATTTTACAAAGAATACCACACCAATAATAAGTGCAATGCCGCCAACAACCCACAATACACTATTACCTGCAAAAATTGCCATAGCTACTAAACCCGCAGCCCCGAAAATGGCAGCAAGCTTAAGATCATGATCCATCGCTTTGGTTGCATGCGCTGCTTCCACGCCCATTTTACTATTCATCTTTTTTGCGTTAGCGGCTGATTTGATCTCTGCACGTAAATACTGGCGCAGGTCTTTACGTTCAGCTTTTGTCATTTGCATATAGGTTTTGCGTACGGGTTCAGCAACGGGCTCAATCGTGGTAGCAAATATTACAGGGGTTTCTGCGTTGCTTGCTACTAACTCCTGTGGATTAACCGGTGTCGGTGTTTCTGTTTGTGTAGCATAATAAAGCACGGTTGAATTTACATTGTTGAAACTTGCTGTGTACTTAGGGCCTGAACAGGCAACCATAGCAAATGCAAACAATGAATAAATAAGTTTCTTCATAAAGCAGATTTTACTTTTTAAAGATTGATAATAGTCGTGTGAAAAATCGTTTTTCAAAATCCCAAAAAAAGCGGAACTGACCAAAGACAAATCCATAGAACAACAGGAAAAGGTTATAGACCGGAAAAATAAGAATCCAATAAGCAATGCTGGCAGTTAAAGGAACTTCACCTTCTGGAAACCAATACGCAAAAAGCGGGCGCTTAATCAATAGCACGGTAAATCCTGTGCAGGCAAAAACGATCAGAATAATAATAACCTGAAATACACTTTTAACTTTCCAGCGATCTTGCAAGCGGCCTATCCAACTCATGGGCGGAAGTTCGGTCTAATTTTGAAAATGCCAAACTGATTTGTGTTGAGGTGAATCAAAAAAAGAAAGACCGTTCCACAGAACAGTCTTTCGATTAAAATCAATTTGTGTTTACTCAGAATTTAAAGGCCAAACCTAAACGGGCATTACCAGAGCCACCAGCACCTAACTCAAGGAATCCACCAATGTTTGGTTTAAAATAATAGCGTGCACCAAGATGAGCACCCAAAAAGAGTCCATTGCCATAAGTGTCATTCAATGTCAGCCCGGAAGAATCATCTTTCCAACTAAAACTCCTATACCCTAAAGTAGCTCCGGCATATAGATCCAATTCTTCCAAGTTGTGTTTTATCAGATTATTGAAGTGATATGAACCTCTGAACCCTAAATAAAGTGCAGCAAAACCGTAGCGTGAAGACCCAAAATTATAACGGTGCGATAAGTAATCAATACCTGCACCGATGCTGATGTCTTCGGTAATACCGTGTTCATAAGATGCACCAATCGGAATACCTCCGCTATAATACGAGTTAATACCAATACCCAGATTGATAAGGTTATCACCTTTTGAGAATTGTGCTGATGCTTCGTGATATCCCAACGAAACTAAACCAACCGCTAACACTAGAACTAATTTCTTCATATGTATCGAATTTAATTTGATGCAAAAAAAGCAAATCCATACCCATTAAGCCAACGGATTCCGATAAAATAACGCAAATAAAGTTGGGCGGATTTGCAACCTTTTACAAATCCCTAAAAGGATTCCACCAACTTACTTTGGGTAATAAGGCTTTTATTACTAAACCATTTTTCTGAACCGGATGAATAAACTCCAATTGACGCGCATGCAACGCAATGCTGGCATCGGACAAAGGGTGTTCATAGCCATACTTTACATCGCCCACAATCGGGCACCCCATATTAGCCAACTGTACTCTAATCTGGTGTGGCCTACCGGTTACAGGATTAACTTCAAGTAAATGTAATTCACCTTTAGAAGCTATCAGCTTATAACTCAACTCCGATTTCAATCCATCTGCACGAGGCTTAGCGTAAGCTGTCGTTTTATTCTTCTGTTCATCTTTCACCAGCCAATGCACCAAAGTACCTGTAGTGTTGGTTGGTTTTTTTTGCACCAACGCCCAATACGTTTTTCGGGTTTGCTTATCACGAAACAGTTCGTTCATGCGGGCCAATGCTTTTGAGGTGCGGGCAAAAATTACTACACCACTTACGGGCCTGTCTAACCTGTGTACAACACCTAAAAAAACAGCTCCAGGTTTTTGGTATTTATGTTTAATATAATCTTTACCAAGTTCTACCAGTGGCACATCGCCCGTTGAATCGCCCTGCACCAGTGTACCGGCTGACTTATTGATAGCCAGCAAATGATTGTCTTCGTATAAAACTTGTAGCAGATTAGACATAAAACCTTGTAATTTAGGTTCAGGATGTCTATCATCAAAGTATTACTGCTATGCGTTACTTCTATTTCATTGCCGGTGTTTTAATCTTAACAAGCTGTGGCAAACTTAGCCGCGAAGAAACATCTCAACAGCTTGAAACTATTCTGAGCAAACCCAAAGGCACGTTTGCAGTAGCTTATAAAGATTTAACTACCGGTGAAGAAATTCTGATTAATGAACATCTGCTTTTTCATGCGGCCAGCACCATGAAAACACCCGTAATGGCCGAAGTGTACCGACAGGTGGCAGAAGGTAAGTTTTCGTTGAAAGATTCCATCCTGATAAAAAATGAATTTGTTAGCATTCTGGATGGCAGTACCTTTTCAATAACCCGCGAGTCGGATAGTGATACACTGATCTACGATCACATCGGTGAAAAGCGCACCGTGTATTCCTTAATGTACGATATGATTATTATCAGCAGCAACCTGGCTACTAATCTGATTGTAGAGTTGGTTGACGCTAAAAATGTAACCCAAACCATGCGTAACATGGGCGCAAATGATATTCAGGTGCTGCGTGGTGTGGAAGATACCAAAGCATACGAGGCAGGTATGAACAATCAGGTAACTGCGTATGATTTAATGTTGTTGTTTGAGAAAATTGACAAAGAAGAAATTGTAAATGCCGAAGCGAGCATGGCTATGATGGATATTCTGCTCGATCAAAAGTTCAATGATATAATTCCCGCCAAGCTACCTGCTGATGTAAAAGTGGCGCATAAAACCGGTTCTATCACTGCGGTTCGGCACGATAGCGGAATTGTATTTCTTCCTGATGGAAAAAAATATGTGCTTGTATTACTATCGAAAGACTTAGAAGATGAACAGGGTGGTGTACAAGCCATGGCCGAGGTATCGGAAGTGTTGTATCAGTACACTGTTCAGAAATAAGTTAGAAAATTAGTAGCTTAGAAACGGAATTCAGATTCAAAACAATGAAAACTGCCAGTGTAGATAGATCAAAAGATTGGACAGTGGATGATTATTTGCTGCTGGGTGAAATGAGCACGTTCTGTGAACTTATAAATGGAGAATTAATTATGAGTCCCAGCCCCACTCCTTACCATCAAATAGTTGTTGGGAATCTTTACGACATTCTCAAGGCTTATTCCAGGAAAAGAAACGATCTGGTTTTCTTTGCACCAATGGATTTATATATCGACCGTAAAAATGTTTTCCAACCGGATTTGATTTATGTGTCTGAGGCTAATAAAAAGATAATCACCGAAAGAGGTATTGAGGGCGTGCCTGATGTTGTAGTTGAGGTTATTTCACCTTCCAATATTTTTTCAGATCGTAACCGGAAGAAAAAGACCTATCAGGATATTCTCGTGGGTGAGTATTGGATTGTTGATCCAGCTAACAAGACGTTTGAAATCTACCATAAAGATCAGGCAGATAAGGACAGTCCTATTCTTTATCTGGCAGAAGAAGGAATCGTAAATTCCACAATTCTTTCAGGCCTTACTTTCGATCTGAAAGAAATCTTCTGATCAATCCTTAAACTCGCTCGTAAAGTGGAAATTAATCTCTGGAAAATTATCCTGCACCATTTGCAACCACGCACGCGATTCGGCCATAAACACCAGCTTATCATCTTTATCGCGCGCAATGTGGCGTTGCTTCGAATCAATAAACTCCTGCAGTTTTTTAGGGTCCTTACTACTGATCCAACAGGCTTTATAAATAGCCTGCCCGGCAAACTCTGCTGAAGCACTGTATTCATTCTTTAACCGGAATTGAATTACCTCAAACTGAAGTGCACCCACCACACCTACTACTTTACGTTTGCCTAATTCATACGTGAACAATTGCGCCACGCCTTCTTCCATCAACTGCAGCAACCCTTTTTCGAGTTGTTTAGTCTTCATGGCATCTTTGTTAATTACCTCTTTAAAAATCTCAGGCGAAAAACTGGGAATACCCGTGTACATCAACTTCTCACCATCAGTACCCGTATCGCCAATTTTAAGATTACCGGTATCATATAAACCAACAATATCACCTGGCCAGGCTTCATCTACTGTTTCGCGATCTTGCGCCATAAAGGCGGTGGCATTTGAAAACCGGATGCCCTTCTCTTGCCTTACGTGATAGTAGTTAGTAGCCCGTTCAAACTTGCCAGAACATACCCGCAAGAAGGCAATGCGGTTACGATGCTTCGGATCCATGTTGGCATGAATCTTAAATATGAACCCGGAGAACTTACTCTCTTCCGGTTTTATCTCGCGCACGGTTGTTTCGCGCGGAATGGGTGGTGGCGCAATACGAATGAATGTATCCAGCAACTCTTTCACACCAAAGTTGTTTACCGCGCTTCCAAAAAATACGGGTGCTACATTGCCCGATAAATACTCGTCTACTTCAAACTCAGGATACACACCTTCAATCAATTCTACATCGGCTCGCAATTGTTTCGCGTAATTCTCACCCACCAGTGCATCTAACTGCTCGCTATTAATGTCTGATATCTCAATACCTTCTTCTACTTTTACTTTACTGGCGGTAAAGAGTTGCAATGTTTTTTCATACAGATTATAAACACCCTTAAACGTTTTACCCATGCTAATGGGCCAGCTTAATGGGCGAACTTTTATACCCAGTTTTTCTTCTACCTCATCCAACAATTCAAACGGATCGCGGCCTTCACGGTCAAGCTTATTAATAAAACACAAAACCGGAGTGTTGCGCATGCGGCACACTTCCATCAGTTTTTCGGTTTGTGTTTCAACTCCTTTTACACAATCAATCACCATGATCACACTATCCACCGCAGTGAGTGTACGATAAGTATCTTCGGCAAAATCCTGGTGACCGGGTGTATCGAGTAGGTTTATCTTAATGTCTTTGTAATTAAAACCCATTACTGAAGTAGCCACGGAAATACCGCGTTGCTTTTCAATCTCCATCCAGTCGCTGCGAGCATGGTCTTTTATCTTCGATGATTTTACTGCACCTGCTTTTTGAATCGCCCCACCAAACAACAGCAACTTTTCAGTAAGGGTTGTTTTACCGGCATCGGGGTGGCTAATAATGCCGAATGTTCTGCGCTTAGCTATTTCTTGTTCGAGTGTCATAATAAGGGCGCAAAAGTAATAAATTAAAAACGCAGAACTAAGATTGAAAATGAGCTTATACGCGTTGCTGAAATAATCAAAAAATATAACGAGGTTAAAGAGGGACTTTCACCCAGTGAGCTTGCCAGAAGCATTGTTGATGAAATCGGCATACTGCGTGAATTGAGAAATGACGGTACTGATGAATCCATGGATAGAATGTACAACGTACAGGAACTGCTCTCGGGTATTTCTGAATACACCGATAACACCGAAGGCGCTACACTTGAAGGATTCCTGCAGGAAGTGAGCCTGGTTACTGATATTGATAAGTATGATACAGATAAAAACGCTGTTACTTTGATGACGACTCACTCAAGCAAAGGACTGGAGTTTCCTGTGGTGTTTATTACGGGACTTGAAGACGGCATATTCCCGCTTTCAAGCTCCATGATGGAGCAGGAAGAAATGGAAGAAGAGCGGAGGCTCTTCTATGTTGCCATAACACGCGCCATGAAGAAGCTGTATATGACCTATGCGCTGCAGCGTTACCGCTTTGGGAACGTAAGCTACCAGATGAAGTCGCGCTTCATAAATGAGATCGATACCGCAAAGCTTGATTACCAGAAAAGCTCCGTGATGACACGGCATAAAAGCCGTGCGCACCAGGATGAAGGCAGCTCAATTAAGTATGAGTTCTATAACAATAAGTCCGGTGATGATGTATTGAACGATATCTTCCGTGAGGATCTTGGAGTAAAAAAGGGAAGTGTGGTTTTTCATAATAATTTCGGCAAAGGTAAAGTTATAGATGTTACCGGCAGGGGAGATGCGAAGAAAGCATCAATTCATTTTGAAAAAGTTGGAGTGAAGAATATCATACTGAAGTACGCAAATTTGACTATAAAGTAGCTTCAATTCTCAATTCCCGCGTAGGCGGGAATCTCTTTTTTGATTTTCTTTAAATTTACATGTTATTTATTGGTTTGTTTTAGAAGTTTGTTTCAAAAGTGTTAGAATTAGAATTGTTTTAAAATCATCAATAGAGTTCCCCGCTTTCGCGGGGATAAGGAACCAAAATGAAATATTTCCTACTTAAAACAGAACCCTCAGTTTATTCATACTCAGATCTTGAGCGTGATAAAAAAGCTGTATGGGATGGTGTTACAAGTCCCGGGGGATTGTTCCAGATCAAAACCGCGCGCAAAGGTGATGTAGCATTCAT
>DPSB01000614.1:0-596 GCA_003537495.1 Cytophagales bacterium
ATGCATCATCAAACTTCGCAGGAAATATTTCTTACACTTTATAATAAGGGCCTATTAACTGAAGAAGTTTCGGAACAATATTTTGATGAAGAGGCTAAAGTTTTTTTAGCGGACAGGTATATAGTTGGAACCTGCCCCAAGTGTAGCCATACCAATGCGTATGGCGATCAGTGCGAGAAATGTGGTTCTACCTTGAGTCCTCGTGAATTAATAAACCCAAGGTCGACACTTAGTGGAAAAACTCCGGTGCTAAAGGAAACCAAACATTGGTATTTGCCATTGGAAAAATACGAACCCTGGTTGCGCGATTGGATTTTGAAGTCGCATCAGCAGGATTGGAAACCAAATGTGTATGGCCAGTGTAAATCATGGATAGAAGCCGGACTTCAGCCTCGCGCCATGACGCGCGATTTAGATTGGGGCATTAAGGTGCCCTTGCCGGATGCCGAAGGCAAAGTGTTGTATGTTTGGTTTGATGCGCCCATCGGTTACATCTCGGCTACACGTGCACTTTTTGATGAGGCAACATCAGGCAAGCTGAAATATGCTACACCAAAGAGAGATTTCGCTAACGCGAAAATAGACGACTGGAAACG
>DPSB01000614.1:858-3914 GCA_003537495.1 Cytophagales bacterium
ACAGAGGACACCCGGCTTATTCACTTTATAGGTAAGGATAACATTGTTTTTCATTGCATTATTTTTCCGGTTATGCTGCATGCATCGGGCGAGTTTATTGTGCCCGATAATGTGCCGGCAAATGAATTCATGAATCTGGAAGGCGATAAAATGTCCACCAGCAGAGGTTGGTCAATTGAAATGCATGAATACCTGGCGGATTTTCCGGACAAGCCCGATGTGTTGCGGTATGCTTTGCTTACCAATTTGCCAGAAGCCAAAGACAGTGAATTTACATGGAAAGATTTTCAGGCTAAAAACAACAATGAACTGGTAGCTATACTGGGCAACTTTGTGAACAGAGCCGTGGTGCTTACGCAGAAGTATTTTGATAACAATGTACCCGAGCGAAACGCATTAACGGCAGTCGATCAAAAAGCATTGGATGAACTGAAATCTTATCCGGCAATCATAGCCACCTCTATTGAAGCATTCCGATTCAGAGAAGCTACTGCTAACCTGATGGATCTGGCCCGCGTAGGAAATAAGTATCTAGCCGAAACTGAACCCTGGAAGTTGGCCAAGACCGACATGAATAAGGTAGGTACTATTTTAAATGTTGCGTTGCAGATTGCAGCTTCGCTGGCAATAGTTACTGAACCCTTTCTTCCTTTTACTTCGCGTAAACTAAAAGAAATGTTGGGTGTAGCTGATCTTTCGTGGTCTGATGCCGGTAATGCTGATTTATTGAAAGCGGGAAGCAAGTTGAATGCTGCTCCGTTGTTATTCGAAAAAATTGAAGATGCAGTAATTGAATCTCAGATCAAAAAATTAATGGAAACCAAGCAAGCTGTGGAGTTAGCGCACGAACCAGTAGTTCCGGCTAAAGCGGAAATCTCATTCGATGATTTTTCTAAAATGGACATTCGCATTGGTAAAATACTGAAGGCTGAGCGCGTAGATAAATCCAAAAAACTTTTGAAGCTACAAGTAGATACCGGAATTGATGTGCGCACCGTAATGAGTGGTATTGCCGAACATTTTGCACCCGAAGATGTGGTTGGCAAACAAGTTACCATACTGGTTAATCTGGCTCCACGTAAAATAATGGGTGTTGAATCACAGGGAATGATTCTGATGGCTTCTGATAAAGATGGATCGTTGAAGTTGCTATCACCATCAGGTGAAGTAGCTCCTGGTTCGCAGGTTAGTTAATCAGAGAGAGCTAATAATTTTCTCCCACTTTCGTTTTTGGCGGGCGTGGAAGGTATCCAGAATCAATTCTTGCCGCTCTTGCAGGTAGGCCTGTAACTGAGTAAGCGAAGGCCGGTTCTTAAGTTGTTCGTAGAACTCGGCATTGATAACTTCTATTTTAGAACGCTGTTCGGCATCCAGTTTTAACTCCTGGGCCCAGAAGGAAGGGTCGTACGACACATTTTCCTGCGACTCTGCTTCCTGACCGAGGAGTTGACCAGAAAAAGCCCCAAACAGTAACGTAAAAAGAATCAGGCGTTTAATCATGTTGCAAATTTAAGGAAGCGGGTTTAAAGAGTTTCATTCTTCACTTACTTTTAGATCAATCCATTAATTGTACCGATAAAACGACCACCAGACATATAAAGTGTTGCCAACAATGTATTGAGCCAACTTTAAATTTCCTTGTCTATGCGCATAAGTGAATGAAAAACCATTAATCACCAAGGCCCGCAGTTTGGAGGGATTGTTTGCGTTTGCCTGAAAAATGCAATTGGCAATATGAATTCAGGTTGCATAATTGAGGTAACGATTATACCTACTTACTGCAAGCAGACTTGTTTTTTTGGCTGTACGATTGCGGTGCTTGTCTAACCATTTGTCAAAAATCAATAGGACTTGTGATTGGCTTTAGTTCTCTTTTGCCTACCTAACTACCTCAGGTAAATGAAATCTACCCGATCATATTTTTCTTATTGGCTATTGTTATTGATGGTTTTGACTATGGCTTGCCATCAACCGCAAAACACGAAAAAATTTACAATTGGCTTTTCGCAATGCACCGGTGGCGATGCCTGGCGCAGGCAAATGAAGGTTGCCATGGAAGGCGAACTTGCCTTTTATCCTGATATGAAACTTGTGTACCGCGATGCTGAAAATGACAGTGAGAAACAAGTAGCCGATATTGAGGCATTCATTCATGATAAGATTGATCTTTTAATTGTATCACCCAATGAGGCAACTCCCATTACGCCCATTGTAGAGAAAGCCTTTAATGCCGGTATTCCTGTTATTGTTGTAGACCGGAAGACAAGCTCAAGCATGTATAACGCATACATCGGTGCCGATAATTTCGAAATAGGAAAGCTTGCAGGCAGTTACATTGCAGACTTGCTCAATGAAAAGGGAAAAGTACTGGAGATATGGGGACTTCCCGGTTCAACACCAGCAATGGATCGCCACCGCGGCCTTTGGGAAACATTGAAAGAATTTCCACAGATTGAATCCGTTGGCAATATCTATGGTAAATGGGAACAAGACACTGCACGCTTACAACTAAAAAAGGCCATCGCAACATTGCCCGACTTTGATGTATTATTTGCACATAACGATGTGATGGCTTATGGTGCCCATCAGGTCTTGCAGGAAGTTCGCCCCAACAACAATATCCGGTTCATTGGCATTGATGCTCTCCCCGGACCGGGTGCGGGAATTCAATTTGTAGATGATAAAATTCTAACAGCCACTTTTCTTTATCCAACTGGCGGAGAAGAATCTATTCGCACCGCATACCAGATATTAAGTAAACAACCGTACGAAAAAGAAAACGTGTTACACAGCACAGTTGTTGATGCCCGTAACGTGCGTGTTATGAAGTTACAGTCCGATAAGCTATTAAACCAACAAAAGGATATTGTACGGCAACAGCAACTACTAAATGAGCAGATACAAACTTATTATAACCAGCGTATACTGATCTATATTCTACTCATAAGCCTTATCACGTTGGTGATTTTTGGATCGATAGCGGCAATGTCATGGCGCGAAAAGAATGAAATCAACAAGCGGCTTGAGATTAAAAATCAGGAAATCCTTTGGCAGAA
>DPSB01000586.1:0-229 GCA_003537495.1 Cytophagales bacterium
TTTGGCAATTCTATTTCATGATCAATTTTTGATGTAATTGAATCAGTTTGCGAATTATTAATCTCATTTATATGACTAGATTTTGTTTCGCAACCTAGCAGAGACAATATCGAAAATAAAATTAGTATGATCCGTATCATGCCTATGTTCAACTATTTACTTTAAGAATGCTAACGTTTCTGGGCTTTGCGTTCAGGGGGGGGTTGAAGCACAAAACTGTCAACCAGCA
>DPSB01000586.1:525-5596 GCA_003537495.1 Cytophagales bacterium
GAAGCACAAAGCTCCAAGTTTGCACGTCACCCCGCCTGACGCAAAACCCGTGTTAGCAGGCGTTGTTTTCACTATTCTCATTGTCAGTCTTGAAGTCGAAAAGGAACCCATTTGTCTTTTCTGCTTTTTCTTTCTGCTCCAACCCCTATCGGCATTTCATACAAGTCATTAATTGTCGTGTCGATTTCTGTAGCTTGTTTTAGAGAAATTATTTTAGCATTAGCTTCTGTATGGTCGTCTTGTCCACAAAGAAATTGCCACGAACCATCTTCTTTGTCGTGTGCAACATATAGTATTGGTCTGTGTTTGTTTAAAACGTGGTCGCAAACAAAACAAGCCGTGTTTTCAGCTTCTTTAAATTTATATTCTGTCTTGTTTGTGTCGCTTTCCTTTTGTCCAAATAAATTAAACATAGTTAAAGTTAATAGAGTTGATAATAGTAATTTTTTCATTCTGTTGTCAGTCGTCTTTTTACAATGCCTGCTAACTCCTAAATATACGCACCTCTATTGCATATATCCATTCAATTCTATAGGACGCCATATGC
This sequence comes from Cytophagales bacterium, assembly GCA_003537495.1. Classification (GTDB taxonomy): domain Bacteria; phylum Bacteroidota; class Bacteroidia; order Cytophagales; family Cyclobacteriaceae; genus ELB16-189. Next base: position 1,073 of record DPSB01000586.1, read on the forward strand.
AAGTGAACTAATCACCGATTAAAGTTTCATTGAGCCCAGAAGTTCAACCACACTCTTATCTCAACCCACTCTCAATCCTCTCAGATGTAGGATTTTTTCACTTTATAATGTTTATATCTCAAATAAAAGCAGAAATTTACCGTTCAACCAAAAGCCGGTGCCCACAACGCTACTGTTCATATTGCCTTTTCTGGTATGCTATACTGTAATGGTGGTGTATGCCGAGCGTAAGATTTCGGCCTTTATGCAAGATCGCCTCGGCCCCATGGAAGTAGGCTATTACGGCATTCTTCAAACTGTTGCCGATCTGTTAAAGTTGTTGCAAAAGGAAGACCTCGTGCCGGCCCAAGCCAATAAGTTTCTCTTCAAGGCGGCTCCACTAATTATTTTTGTCCCCATCTTCTTAGGATTTAGCGTGCTGCCCCTTTCGGCCGAATGGAGTTTTGGTTTTTCATCGGCTCTCTTTTTTCTGTTGGCCATTATTTCGTTGGATGTAATCGGGATTGTAATTGCGGGTTGGGCTTCCAACAACAAGTACAGCATGTTGGGCACCATGCGTTCGGTTGCACAAATTATTTCGTACGAAGTTCCACTCAGCCTGGCAGTACTTTGTGTTTGCGTGTTTACACAATCGCTCGACTTGCAAGAGATTTCCTATCAGCAAAGTATCCTTAATACAGAAAGTGTAACTCCGCTTTTCGGTATAAAAGGTTTACCCGATGTAGCCGCAGTAGGTGGCGTTCTAACGTGGAATGTGTTTCGCATGCCGGCTTTATTTTTTGTGTGGATTATATTCTTCATCGCATCATTAGCCGAAAGCAACCGCGCGCCTTTCGATTTGCCCGAAGCCGAATCGGAATTAGTAGCAGGTTATCAAACCGAATACTCCGGCTTTCGGTGGGCCATAATTATGCTGGCCGAATACGCCATGATGTTGCTGGTAAGTTTTGTAGGTGTAATTCTTTTTTGGGGAAGCTGGAATACCCCGCTGCCCAACATCGGATCGGTTGCATTGGCCGATTGGACAACCGGGCAAGCCGGAAGCTGGAGCCTACACGCATGGGGCATTTTCTGGTTGGTGTTTAAAACTGTTTGTATGATTGTGTTACATATCTGGATCCGGTGGACTTACCCACGCATTCGGATAGATCAACTAACTTCATTAAGTTGGAAGTTTCTTACCCCACTTGCTTTTGTATTACTTTTGATTTGTGCACTCTGGAAACTCTGGTTATTGTAATTGTATGAAGATTCGTTTTAAACTACTCCTGATCGCAACGGCCCTGCTGGCCACACCAGCATTTGCCCAAAATCTGGATAGCCTGCAAGCGGTACTACGCAACACCACAGGCGATTCAACACGGTTTGCGTTAATGATCGAACTTTCAAAAAAGTATCAGTACAAAAACTTTGCAAGCGCAAAACAATTTTCTGAACAAGCGCTGGCACTGGCCGAAAATAAAAACTGGCCATGGGCAAAAGTAATTGCATACTCGCAAGTGGGTTTTTTGGCCACACTCAGTGGCGACTATACCAGCGCTATTAAATTCGATAATCAGAATCTACAACTTGTAATCGCGCAACGCGATAGTGCTTCCATTGCTGAAACGCTCAATTTTCTCGGCAACGATTACAGCGACCTCGGCAAATACGATGAAGCCTATTATTACTTCACACAATCGTATCGGGTGGCGCGGGCTATTAACGATTCGTTGAAGATGACGGTGGCCATTTATAACATTGGTACGGTGTTAACCGAGTTAGGCCAATACGATTTGGCGTTAGATCATTTTTCGGTGGCTACCCGAATAAGCGAAGCCATTAACGACATTGATGGACTTCCCTACAATCAGGATGCCGTGGGCGATGTGTTTTTACGAAAGAAAGATTTTAGTAAAGCCGAAGATAACCTGATTAAAGCATTAAAAAATACTAAAACCCGAAAGCTTACTGTATTGGAACCACGGGTACTGAAACACCTTGCACGATTATATTTTGAAACAAAACAATTTGATAAGGCGCTGGCTAGTTATGATTCGGCTGCAAAAATTTACAGAAGCAACAGCAATCAGTTTGGTGTAGCCGAAGTTAACCTGGGCATAAGCGAAATTCTGATAGAACAAGATCGTTTTGACGAAGCACAGAAAAAAATTGAAGCCAGCCTGGCTACTGCTCAAAGTTTCAATGCCGACAAAATGAGTATTGATAGTTACAAGTTGCTCTCCAGCCTGGCCGAGCGCAAGGAAGATTTTGTAGATGCGCTTGATTACCACAAAAAATACAAACAACTGGAAGACTCCTTATTCAGCAGAGATATGGTGGAAAAAGTATTTCAGGATCAGCTTCGCTTTAAAACCGAAACCAAAGATTTTGAGATTGCTGCATTGAGTAGAGCCAGCTCCGATCAAAAGCAGGAAATTCAACGCGAAGAATTTATTCGCAACATTCTGGTAGTAGTGGTTGCCTTAACAGCTATTCTGCTTTTTTCTGTTTACCGAAGTGGGCAGCGCAGAATCCAGATCAACAAACTTTTGATGGAACATCAGGAGGAAATCAAAAGACGTAAAGATGAACTGGAACAACTCAACCAGGTAAAAGATAAATTCTTCTCTATTATTTCGCACGATTTGCGTTCGCCTATGAATGCCCTTTCGGGGATCTTAAACCTGATGGAAGGCGATAACATTTCACGAGAAGAATTTTCAACACTTACCAAAGAACTACGTTCGCAGTTTAATCATACCCGCACACTCATCAACAACTTGTTGGATTGGGCCCTGTTGCAGATGGATAAACTCAAAATACAACCCGAAAAGATTGAGTTGTCGGCATTGGTTGATGAGAACTTCAATCTATTGGCTTCCATGCAGTTGAAGGATATTAAGTTACTTAATCTGGTTCCGGCCAAAACGTTTGGTATGGGCGATTTAAACATGCTTAACCTGATTCTCAGAAATCTGATTCTTAACGGCATTAAATTTTCGAAGGCGGGTGGCAACATCGAAATCTCGGCTACCGAAAAAGAGGGCTGGATTACTATGGCTGTACGCGATTTTGGTGTAGGCATTCATCCGGAAGTTCAAAAGATTTTGTTTGAAAAAACCATGGGCTACAGCACCCGCGGTACCGCCAACGAAAAAGGTACTGGACTGGGTCTTATTCTTTGCAAAGAGTTTGTAGAGAAAAATGGTGGCACCATCTGGCTAGAAAGCGAACCTGGCAAAGGCAGTACTTTTTATTTTACACTCCCCAAAGCATAGTCGGGGGTAATCATTTTACTTCTATTTTTGTTACTTGAAGTGATTGTTGTGATAACACCTTCGCTCACCAGCTCTGCATGCAAAAAAAACAGTCGTATTGGAGTAACCTAACCTCTGCCATTAAAACATTGGCGCACGGACTGTCTTTAACATTTAAACATATTGTGCAGGCGCGCAAAAGTACCAAGTCGTTTGCCATTACAGAACCTGGCTACTTTGAAGCTCAACAAGGCATTGCCACGGTTCAATATCCGTTCGAAACCATACCCGTGCCGGATAACGGTCGCTATAAACTGCACAATGAAATTGACGATTGCATTGTGTGCGATAAATGCGCAAAAATTTGCCCGGTAAATTGCATTACGATTGAACCTATTCGTTCGCCCGAAGAGTTTGGTAAAACATCGGATGGAACATCGAAGCGCATTTATGCAGCCGTGTTTGATATCGACATGGCCAAATGTTGCTTCTGCGGATTATGTACAACCGTATGCCCCACCGAGTGCCTCACCATGACGAAAGAATATGATTTCTCTACATTCGATATTACCACACACAACTTCGGCTTTGGCGATATGACAGCCGAACAAATTGAACAACGCAAAAAAGAGTGGGCCGATCATCAGCAAACCAAAACAGCCACAACAACAACATCAACAACAACACAATCTAAACCGGTGGTTGCTATGAAGCCCAAATTCAAACCACCTACGCAACCCAACTCATAATGGAACAAGCGGTGTTGTACATATTATCGGGTATTGCTGCAGCCAGTGCAGTAGCTATGATTTTTGCACGACAAGTATTTTATACCGCCTTGTGTTTGCTGGCTTGTTTACTGGCGTTAGCCGGTATTTATGGTATTATGCATGCAGGCTTTCTGGCTATAACACAAGTTTTAATTTATGCTGGTGGCGTGTTGGTGCTAATTGTGTTTGCCATTGTCGTAACTAATCGTATAGAAGGTAAACCGCTACACGTTGCATCACAGCATCGCGTTATAGGGTTTCTGATCTCAGCTGCAATTGCACAGGTGTTGGTGTGGGGTTATCATCAAACCGGGTTTATAATTTCTCCCACACAAACCGAAAAAGAAATAAAACCATTGGGTGTTGCACTCTTTACGGATTATGCCGCACCATTTGAAATAGGTGGAGTATTGCTTTTGGTCTGCCTGATTGGTGCCGCGCTCACCGCTTCATCTTTTAAAAAATCTTCGTATGACTGAGACTGACTTTTTATTTTATCTCAGTGTGTTGTTGTT
>DPSB01000509.1 GCA_003537495.1 Cytophagales bacterium
AGAGGGCATGGTCAACTAAAATATAGTTTCCCGGAACTTCAAGGGTAAATTCAACCATGGTTGCTCCACCGGGCGGGACTAATGTGGTTTGCACATCGGTTAATGGAGCAGATGTGAGGGAGGCTTGGTCATAAACACGGTCAAAAATTTCGCCAATCACATGGAAGGATGAAGTAAAGTTTGGTCCACCAACACCAAAGAAGATGCGAACAGTCTCACCTACATTTGCACGAAGCATATGCGCTTCAGAGGTAAGAGCCATTGAAGCACCATTAAAGACAAAGTATTCTGGATTTTCATCAAGCAGTTTATCAATATTTTCAGTGAGTGCGCCTGCGGTTCCAAAGACTTGTGATGTATATAATTCGCCTTGCATCACATAAAACTCACGGTCAACAGGTGGTAAGCCGCCTTCAGGTTCGACCAATATAAGACCGTACATACCATTTGTCATGTGATGAGCAACCATTGGCGTGGCACAGTGATAGACAAAGACACCAGGGTTGAGTGCTTTGAAGGTAATCATTGTTTCGCCTCCCGGCGTGGTTTGAGTTGCTACTGCACCTCCGCCTGGTCCAGTCACTGCATGAAGGTCTATTGAGTGTGCCATCATACTATCTGGCAAATTCTTAAGGTGAAGTTCTACAGTATCGCCGACTCGCACACGTAAGAATGGACCTGGCACAGTTCTATTGAATGTCCAATACTTATATGTAGTTCCATCTGCAAGAATACCTGTTAATTCTACAGTTTCAAGTTCGATAACTACTTTTTGAGGCTCACGGTCTCCGATTGGGGCAGGAATATCTGTAGGGTTATGAACAATATCTACAGCATTTGGGTCAGCTGGACCTGCCCTTTCAGTAAAGACTTGTGTAGTAGTTTGAGTGTAACCATCAGTAGAAGGTTGAGATGCTGCAACACCAGAACCAACAATTAATTTTCCTTCCATGCCCAATTGCCTATGGCCTGGAACCGCACAGTAATAAATAAATGTGCCTTCTTCTCCGGCGATAAACTCTATAGTGATACCTTCTGGTGTAGAGACATCTGCGGACTTAACATTAAATTCATCAACATAAAAATTATGAAGAACGCCATCACTGCTTTTCAGATGTATCTTCACGAGGTCGCCTGGATTAGCCTTTAGGTCTGGATTAACTTGCCCGTTGATATCACCACCTTCGCCAATGTATATCATTTTCCCGTTCTCAAACTTGGCATTAAGTGTATATTCTACGGTACTTGCGATGGCTCCTTTACCAACTATTAAAATTCCCCGCATACCAAGTCGCTTAAAATTTGTATCATAATATTCAAGTGAAGCATCATCATTAGGAACGGTGAATGTAAGTGAAGTAGTTTCCCCTTGTTTTTTAATTGTTGATGATTCGATTTTTAGGTCTGGAAAGACAATATTATGAGTTCCCCAACCGCTGTTTACGAGCATCACTGAGATACGTTCTCCCGGTTCTACTTTTAAAGAGGGGTTTACTACACCATTAATATCCCCATTCACCCCAACAAAGACAAATTGCCCATCCCGTAAGTCCGTCGTTAAGACAAATTCTTTCTTTACAGGAAGTTCACTTTTTGGAAAACAAGCACTCAAAAGTAACAGAACAAGTATTGTAGCCATAAATCTCTTAAGATAATTCATAGGATTCTCCTTATATTTGAACATCTAACACGACAGAATTTGTGTTAAATTCCGCTGGTTTGTTGTATCCTATGCCTAATTCCCTAGCCTGTCTTTGCGCTAGCGCAAATAAGAACGAAGGTTAGAAGATTAATAGTAAAAATTGGGTAAAAAAGTTCTTTTGGACGAAAAAAGCCAATCTACCTAAGCAGGTTGGCTTTTGAGGTATTTTAAGAGAATCAAACGATTAATATCTTAGGGTTTTGCCTCTCCCGAATCCACATCCACCATCATCACGGAAGTATCTACTGCTTCAAAATCACTGCCTGTTAGTACATCCAATAAATGAAGCATATCATTATCCCAGCGTTCATCAGGTGCGCCACTCACATACCAATTGGAACCATTATCTGCTAAAACAATTCCGTATGCCTTGAAGGCTTGCAAGATAACTTGCATTTCAGGTGGAAAACCTGAAATATCATAATCCGCTTTCAAACGGAATCTTGCTCCCATCGGCGGAATGCCATCTTGTGGGTCGGAGGTTTGATGTCTGGCGGGCCAAATGTAGCCTGCTGTTTCTTCGGCTGTGAATCGCAAGGCATGTTTAATTTCGCCTGTAACGATTTCATCATATCTAACGAGTCCGGGCAAAATTGGCAAACCTGCGGCATCAGCAGATGTCCATGTATCAGGGCGGAGTGCATTTGAATTTAGATCGAATATTGCGCCACTGCCGCCGAACCATTGTCCATTGTCAAAGTTAGCATCGAAGATTTCATATAACTTACAAGTATCTGTATCAAGCACAATGATGTGATGATCGCTACCAAATTCGATACTCGGATTATCAGGAATTGGGTATGGGTCTGTATCTGATTCATCGGGATAGTAGAACTCTGGTGAATAACTAGTCACACTTGAACCTGAAACTACGTCGTAGGGGATGCCAAGCAAACCACCTTCATATTCACCTGATCCAAAGTCCATGTGAAAGGCGTCGTCGCGGCCAATGCTGTCGATCCACATATCAGATTGAGGATGAGTCGGAAGCGAATCAATGGGTTTGTTCCAGTAATTGTTCGCTGGGAAAATTGGGCAACCAGCAATGGCTGGTACATCTGAAGAAATAACTGGTTCAGTCGAAACAATTTCAGTTATCTGCGGCTCAACAACCTCAGGTGTGGATTCAGCAGATACCCCAAAGTTACAAGCCAGCATGGAAATCAAAAGAACGGTGATTGCGCTAAGTTTTTTAAGATTCATTTTCCTCTTTTAAAGATTTTAATTGCCTACGAATAATAACAATCACTAAAGCAGTATTGATAAATGCACCGGGCAATGCCATTAGTGGTGGAAAACCAAATGGAAAAATTAAATATACTAGCCCAGAACTAATTTGAAACATCAAAGGTATAAACCATAATTCAGGTAACAAAATAGCGACTGCAAAAGATAAAATATCGGCGGGGTAAAAATAACGATCAAGCATTTTGGGGAGTAAGAATGGTACTAAGGCAACACTTGCTAATGCAGTTAATGCAATTTTCTTTTGAGTGAAAGGTGGGTTTGCTTTCCAGTTAATCCATGCCCATGCCAACATGGAAATAATAAAGATTCCAAATCCAATTTCAAAGACGGGATGAAAATAATCATTCGGAATCACAAAATATAAATTAGGTGCATAACGAGCTAAGTTTTGAAATTGGCCTGCCTGCCCAACATACAAAAGAAAAATACTTTCCCAACTTCTGCCGAGAAATATAGTAGGTAAAGCAAATAAAATGTAAATAATGGGTGGGATAAAAAAATAATACCAATTAATCTTTTTCCATAAAAACATAATCCCTAAAAATGGTAATAGGAAAATAGCTTGCGCCTTGAATGAAAAAGCAAATCCAAAAGCAAGCATGGCGTGTAAAGGCTTTTCCTTTAATAAGAAA
>DPSB01000174.1:0-2217 GCA_003537495.1 Cytophagales bacterium
TTGTTCGTAGTTTAATTCATTGTGTCGGTAGGCTGCAAAAAGTTCATAGATACCATTGCCAGAAAGTTCATTCACATAACGATTGGTTGAGAACCGATGCGTATTTACATCCAGGGTGAAAAACACTAAAACAACAATCCCAATCCAGGTGGCGGTTACAATGCTTCGTTGCCGAAAATCAGGTTCTGAGTTTGATTCTGCTTTCTTTAAAAAATGATGCACTAACCACGTCAATAAGAAAACTAAAGTAAGTTGACCAAGCACAATCCATTCAATTGGATAGGATTGTTTGATATTACCTATTACCTCGGTGGTATAAATCAGATAATCAACAGCAATAAAATTGAATCGTGAATTAAACTCACTCCAGAAAAAATATTCAGCTCCTGCTGAAAACAGGAGGACGAAAGCAAGCAAGAAGTATAAGAAAAGCTGAGCATAATAAAACCCCTTACTTCGCACGAAACGATCAGGAGTTAGCCACAGTAGCACTATAATTGGAACAAGAAAATAAGAAGCATTAGCCAGATCAAAGAACAGTCCTACTAAGAATATAAGCAATACATTAGAGATAGATCCATCTAATTGACTCCACGAACTTATCATTAAAACCAAGCGGACAATAAATGAAATGGAAATGAGGGTGATTAGAAGAACGAGAATTAACCGATACCGCTTAGTTTGCATTAGCCAGAGCAGTACCTTTGGGCTTATTGCCTTGGTTTGATTCAGGTTTTTCATGCTTGTGCGTAAATTTATCGCCCAAGTAAAAATGAGATTCTGAATAAAATCTGAATCAACGGTTCGATTGTACCTACTTCAAGCTCCCCAAATCCCGAATTAAAATCTGTTTGCGATCAAAATTGATCAGGTTCTTTTCTTTTAGTTCGTTCAGGATGGTGGTGACTGTTTGTCGCGAGGTTCCCGTAAGGGCCGCAATGTCTTTGTGTGTGAGTCGGGTAGGGATCATCGTTTCAAAACCCACCTTCTTTCCCTTCCAGGCTGCGGTATCTTTCAGAAATTCAATGATGCGGGTGCGGGCATCTTTGTAAACCAGCAACTCAAGTTTGCGTTCTAACTTTATCAGGCGCAGGCCAATCAGTTTCAGAAGCTTAAAACTAAGTTCCTTGTTGTCTTTCATCAACGCTTTTAATTCCTCCAGGCTTAGCGGGCAAATGGTGGTGTTCTCCATGGCTTGTGCAAAATCTTTCCGCACGTCTTCACCGGCAAGGGCCAGCTCGCCAAAAATTTCTCCGGTGGTTAAAATAGAACTGATTACTTCTGTACCTGTTTCCTGATAGTGGCCAATCCGAACCCGGCCTGAAACAATCATGTATATATGTGTAGCCTGCTCAGCCGGAAAATAAATGAATTGATCTCGCTTAAAGTTCAGATACGTGTGCTTCTCGGCCATCGTCTTTACCTTGTGCGGACAAAGAATCTGGTACAAGTTTACGCTTTCAAAATACCAAAGGGCGGCTGTGTTCATTTTAGACAATAGAAGTATTAAGTTAGCGAAAAAATTAAACCAGTGTTCATGTCTCAATTAACGCTTAGCGAAATCTGGATTTACCCAATAAAATCGTTTGCTGGAATTCGCGTAAAGCAAGCCAAACTTAAACAAAAAGGTTTGGAGGGCGACAGGCGTTGGATGTTAATGGACGAAACGGGTAGGTTTATTACACAACGCGAACATCCTAACCTGGCCTTGTTTGATTTAAGTATTGACAATGCAGGTTTGCTGGTTATGAATCGTGCAACACAACAAAAATTGGTGATTGATAATCATAGTAACTTAATCGGCACGGAATATCCGGCCACCATTTGGGATGATGAAGTGAAAGTGGTTGAACCTGATGTGAATTACAGCAACTGGTTTTCCGGGCAGTTGGGCATAACTTGTAAGCTGGTGTTTTTTCCTGAACCCAATATCCGGGATATTGACCCAAAGTATGCGCATAACCATGAGCAAGTAAGTCTGGCCGATGGTTATCCGTATTTGATTATCGGGCAAAGTTCGCTCAACGATTTGAACAACAGGTTGGATGTGCCGGTAACTATGCAACGATTTCGGCCCAACTTTGTGTTTACCGGTGGCGAAGCATTTGAAGAAGATGGCTGGAAAAATTTCAGTATCGGATCGGGTAAGTTTAAAGGCGTAAAAAAATGTGCACGCTGTGTGTTAACAACGGTCAATCCACAAACAGGCCAGAAAGG
>DPSB01000174.1:2479-4772 GCA_003537495.1 Cytophagales bacterium
GGCAAGAAAGGACGCGAGCCATTATATACCTTATCGAAATATAGAAAAGTAGAAAACAAGATTTTTTTCGGACAAAACGTAATAGCTTTGGGCGAAAATCAGATTCACGAAGGCGATGAAATTACATTGGATTAAAAACACACCGGTCTTATTGGTAGCGATTACACTTTTAGCTTCCTGCGGCAAGGAAAAAGATCTTCCTGTTTTTGGTGAACGCGAAGTGGTAGGTACCGATACGATTTATCATACTATTGCACCCTTTCAGTTTGTAGATCAGGATAGTTCGGTAATAACCAATGCCGATTTTAAAGATCAGGTTTACGTGGCCGATTTCTTTTTTACCTCGTGCCGCACCATTTGCCCGATCATGAAAACGCAAATGCTACGTGTGTATGAAGCAACAGCCGAAATGCCCGATGTAAAAATTTTATCGCACACCATAGATCCTGAATACGACACTGTGGCTTTGCTGCATGATTTTGCCGAACGGCTGGGTGTAACCAGCAATCGCTGGCATTTTGTTACTGGTGTAAAAGACTCCATTTATAAAATCGCCCAAACCAGTTACTTCGCTACTGCGATGGAAGACAAGAGCGAACCCGATGGCTTTATACACAGCGGAGCATTTTTACTGATCGATAAAAAGCAACGCATTCGCGGCAAGTACGATGGCACCAAAGAAGCCGAAGTAAATAAACTGATTGCGGATATCAAGAAGCTTCGCAGGGAAGATGCGCACTAAGGTTTTTGCAATTGTACTTATCAATCTGGCCATAGCTTGTGTGCCGGGCGCGCAACGCGATGTAAAGTTTCAACAATACTATGCCGAAGGTGAGTTGTTGTATCAGCAACATTGTGCCAACTGTCATCAAACCGATGGCTCGGGATTGGGCCGCGTATATCCGCCCTTAGCCAAATCCGATTTTATGATAACCAACCCCGATGCTGTGCTTTGCCTGATGAAGTATGGAATTGAGGGCGAGATGATTGTAAACGGAGTTACGTACAATAAAGCCATGCCCGGTATAGCCAACCTTACCGATCTTGAGATTGCCGAAATAGCTACTTACATCCACAACAGTTGGGGCAATACCCGCGAAATGATGGAGGTAAACCAGGTAACTCCCATACTGGCTACCTGCCCTCCGGTGCAATGATTGTTAGTTTGTTCTGATTTTTTTCTAATTTTCATCCGTTACCAAAGGCTTACGTGAAAAAAGCTACCTATAAGAAGTTAGTTTACCGGCTATCTGCTGTGCTGCTTTTTTATACCATTATTGTGTTGGTACTGCATTATCTGGAGTATGATCTACCCAATTCAAAAATGCCTACCTGGCAAGATGCCCTCTGGTACGTAGTAGCCACCATAACCACCATTGGATATGGTGACGTAGTACCTGTTACTTATTTAGGACGCACCATCGGATTTATTGCGATGTTATCCAGCCTTGGTATTTACGGTTTAGTTATAAGTCAGATTGCAAATTTTATGAATACAGTGAGAGAACAACGTGAGTTGGGACACAATGGTACCGACTTCAAAAACCATGTAGTGATTATCGGTTGGAATGACTTTGGAAAGTCTGTAATCAGTCATTTGGTAGCAGCAGGCAAGCAGGTTGCCATTGTTACTAAAGACCGATCATCGATTGATTCAATTCGAGAGTCTTTTAATTCCGATCAGGTATTTACCCTATATACCGATTATGCCAACCATGAGCTGTTGGAGAAATCTAATATTAGGCGTGCATCTATTGTGTTTGTAAACATGAATGACGATACCGAGAAGCTGGTATATGTGATTAACCTGAAGAAACATTTTGCTGATCTGAATTATGTAGTAACGCTGGATAATGGTAACCTGAAAAATACTTTTCAAAATGCCGGTGTTACTTATACTATTTGCAAGAATGAAATTTCAGCCAAGCTGATGGCGAGTTATATTTTTGAGCCCGATGTGGCTTTGTTCAGCGAAGAGATTCTGGCTTATGCACAAGACGAAGCAGACTATGACATTAAACAAATGAAAGTGCCTGCGGGCAACTCGTTTGTAGGTTCATTTTACGATAAGGCTTACTTCGATTTAAAGAAAACCTGCAATGTAATTTTAGTTGGCCTGGTAAAAATGAAAGAAGGCAAACGGCATTTTATGAAAAACCCGGAAGGTGCCGTAACGATTGAAGCGGATGATTATCTGGTAATGATGATGGATGGAAATGCACGAGCAAAATTGAAAAAGCAATTCCGGATTCATGAAGAGGTATAAAACGAAGGGCGGGCCCCTCAGCCCGCC
>DPSB01000389.1 GCA_003537495.1 Cytophagales bacterium
TCTACAGTTCTGCTAAAGGGATTTTTAAGATTAAATATGCAATAGAACCTACAATAAACGATACAGAACAAATTACCAAACAGGTTAACCAACTTTTAGAATTGGCAGAATCCATTCAATTTAGAGCTTTCGTAAAGAATGCTTTATTTAATTTTTCAAAGGATAAATGTTCTATATCGATATCAGAAATTATTGAAGAAGCAACAAACATTGCAGAAACCACCAAAAGAGATTATGAACTTGCTTCCAAATTATTTGACTTTGATAAGTTCCGTGACTCACTTTATAAAGAAAAAGAAAAGTATTTTAATGGGGTCAGAGAAATAGTAAATAGAATATTTACTCAGGCAATTGGTATTCCGATTTCGATTTCGGCAACGGTTTTTGCGACTTACAAAATAGATGACGAACCAATAATTCTAGGAATCGTTTTAATCTCATTTATTTTATACGTTATCTTATATGTTAGATTACAGTTAACTTATAAATCTGATCTAAAAGAAGTCAGAAGGGATTTTAAATCCGATTTTAAAATAATCGAAGAAAAATCAGGACTCCCTAAAGACATTATTCAAAGAGAAGAGATAAAAATAAAGAAGAAGTTAGACATCTCAATATCAATAGTAAATTGGATTGTAGGAATTGTAATTGCTTTGGGTATATTACTTACTGTTTATATTTTGTATCAAATTGAATATACAGAAATGATGAAGATAATATGTCTGAATAAGTCCTAAAAGGCAATAAAGTGCCAGCCGCTTTTAGGCTTTTGCCGCAATTACGGCAGACATGGTTTAATCAAGCGCGGTACTGTTATCAAACATTTCTTGTTAGTTCACAGATAAGTGCTCCTACACTAGCCAGAATGCAAAGCCGAAGAACGTGTGGGTTGGATTCTTCACTGTGTTGTAGGATTCGAAATGTTGTACAAAATATGGATGACTATTTGGGTTTATATTAATGATTCGGAGGTCGAGCGAACTGAACTGGCTGAAGATACAAAAAACATGTAGAGGCTCACGAAATATTTTAAACAAAAAACCCCATGACCGTAGGAAGCTTTTACTTCAGACTAACCACTAGCGGTAACTTATTAGGCGAGTTTTCCAATAATGGATCCACGGAAAATTCAACGGAAAGTGCCGAACGGAAAATTCCAGCGGGCAACTCGTTTGTTGGCGAATTTTACGCGTCCTGGCAGGAAGATGGCAAGGCCTTCTATGCTGACCTCGAAATAACACCTAAAACCCAAACTGCAAACATGTTTACCTTAACGTGGATGCGGGATAATAAGCAAGTGTTTTGGGGCCAGGGCTTTTTAGCCGAAGGACTGTTAATCGGTAATTATCAGGATCAACCAATTCCATAAATAATATGTTAACGGACGAATCTGAAATACGGGAAGTCCACGGGATAACAGAATCCCAACGCCAAAGGATCATGGACTTTTTACAAGGTGCTGTGTATAGCTGGTGCAATAGCCAAAAGAATGAATGGTTCGCAGCGCGCGACTTGCTCGGTGGTGGTAATTTTCATTGGGCGGGGACACCCATGATTGTACTTTATGAAAAGTCGCATGATATAGAGCAAGCAGGCAAAGATGCAGGTTGGTTGTTGAAGCGAGTACTTCAGGATGATAAGCGAACGTTTGAATCTTCATCAGACGGCTGGGTTAAACAATATCGGTGGACCGGAAAGGAATTGAATTGAGAGTTGATCATTATTCCCAATATCCATAGGCTGGGAATTGTGATGGATAACGGCAACTTTGATGATGTCACACCAGTTCCAATTACTGACAAAGATGAAGGCAAATAACTAGATATACTTTATCGCAAATCGAAGTTTGTACCAATCAATAGCTGGCATGAAAAAAAGGAAAAAGACGCTTGGAAAATATGTCATTGAGTTCTTCATAATCTTTTTCAGCATTACGCTGTCCTTTATCGTAGAAGAATGGCGCGTGAAACGCCAGGAGTCCAGACAGACGCGGGATTTTCTGGTGCGCTTGAAAACTGAATTACAAGCCCGGTCAAAAGCTACAACCGCGTATTTCGAAAACAATGAAATCCTGATGGGTGGTTACCAACGGATAGCAGAAAACTTTTCCACGCGTGAAATTAGCAATGACTCTTTGTATAGGATACTCACGGAGAGTGAACACTCGTCTCGCTTTGATCCGGATATAGCAACGTGGACATCGTTAACAAATTCTGGAATCATCAGTACGGTCAAGCCCGCTATCATCGACTCCGTTAACGCCCTTCTTACGGTATATAAAGAATTGAATCGAACCAACGATTACCTGTACAGCCTCACCTTTACAAGTTGGCAAAAGTTTATCCCGGACTTTCCATCAGAGACAATCATCCAACAGTGGACAGATTTATTTCAACAGAAGCTGAAGCAAGACTTAAAAATGGGAATACACGTGCAGAATCAAAAATTTGATCCCGATAAATTCTTAAACAACCCAATAGCAATTGATTACTTTTTTTTCAAACTATTGATGACCAAAGGTACGCAGGAAATGTACCGCGATGAGGTTATGCACAAAGAAAAACGACTTTTGGAATTAATTGAAAAAGAAATCAAGGACTAACAACTCAAAATGACATACAAAATTAGATATATCGATCGCATATTAAAATCACTCACGGGCTTATGCCAACGAAATTGCATATTTGTCTGGGAGATATCGGCGCGAAGTTTCTTTCTAGTTTCATTGGTGTTTACATCCGGTATCGCCATGGCGCAAAATGGCCAACCTGAGCTAACTGGTAAATGGACGGGGGTGGAAAGTGGTGATAGCCTTGCATTTATCTTCGATCCTGATGGTGTGATCACCATGCTGAACAGCGGTGATAAAGAAACCGTGATCGGAGGTAGGGCTGCAGTTCGGCGCGGAAAGCAAATTCGTATGATTTACCAGACGGACTTATCCCGCAAACCATTCACTATAGACTTTATCATACAAGAAGTAGCTACCGGGAATGAGCAAGGAAGAATGGAGGGAATCTTTGAATTTCTAAACGAACGGCAGATAAAACTCAACATCGCCCCCGGCAAAAAGCGCCCTACTTCGTTCGAGGATTTTTTTCTCGTCCTGACTAAGGAGGACTAAAACCATAATAGTAGTTATGCAGGTATCGTTCCGGTATACGCGACACCTGTATTCGGTAGGGGAACAGCCTATACTACGCCCTGAAAAAGACGGATCGGCCGTTTATGACGCCTTGAAATCGATCAACGGAAATGATTGTATCAGGTGGCAAAGTCGAAGAGTACCATGAACTGGTGAATGATGGGCTAAGGATAGCTAACCGCTATAAAGTTAAAGAGGTTGAGCAACTGCTGTTTGCTCTGCAAGGAAATACATTGAAAGTAGGTGAATTAGAAGAACAACTAAAAGATTCATTGAATAGGAACCAGATAAAGTACCTCCTCAACAAGCTAATTGAAGATCATGTACTACGTATGGATGGTAAAGGCAAAGGAGCAAGATATGGCATAGAAGAACGATATGCTTCATTAAGGGGAAGTGCTCTAGTTAATGAGGTTATTGCTGAACTAAGAAAAGGCTATGAATAACCCTTCTCCACATTGTGGTTATCATTCTCCAAATAGGGTAGTTGGACTGACTACTACTAGAGATAATGGTGTTCTCCATATTAGTGCTAGT